>NZ_CP109178.1:6960000-7132500 GCF_036248255.1 Streptomyces sp. NBC_01717
GAACTTGGCTCAGCAGGTTGCGGGCATAGTGCGTTCGGCAGCGCTGCCAGGACGCGCCGGGCAGGGTGGCGCCGATGGCGTCGACGAGGCCGGCGTGGGCGTCGGAGACGACGAGCTGGACGCCGGACAGGCCCCGGGCGATGAGGGAGCGCAGGAAGGCGATCCAGCCGGCGCCGTCCTCTGCCGTGGCCACGTCCAGGCCGAGGATCTCGCGGTGCCCGTCGGCGTTGACGCCGACTGCGACCAGGGCGTGGACGTTGATGATCCGGCCGCCTTCTCGGACCTTCTGGGTGAGGGCGTCGACCCAGATGAAGGTGTAGGGGCCGGCGTCGAGCGGCCGGTTGCGGAAGGCGGTGACCTGTTCGTCGAGGTGCTTGGCCATCGCGCTGACCTGCGATTTCGACAGTTGGGTGACGCCGAGGGACTCGGCGAGTTTCTCGACCCGGCGGGTGGAGACACCGAGGAGGTAGGCGGTGGCGACCACCGAGATGAGGGCCTGCTCGGCCCGGCGGCGGCGTTCGAGGAGCCAGTGCGGGAAGTAGCTGCCGGACCTGAGTTTGGGGATGGCGAGTTCGACGGTGCCGGCGCGGGTGTCCCACTCGCGTGGGCGGTATCCGTTGCGGTGGTTGACGCGTTCGTCGCTGACCTGCCCGTATTCGGCGTTGCAGAGGGCGTCGGCCTCCGCGGACATGAGCGCGTCGGCGAACGTCTTGACCATCGCGCGCAGCAGATCGGGACTCGCCGCGACGAGGTTGTTCTCGGCGAGGGCGTGCAGGGGCAGACTGTCGGGTGCGGTCATCGTGCTGATCTCCTTCGAGGCTTCGACACTTCGAAGATCAGCCGGTGGCCGTTCGTCTATGCGGGCCTCATCCCGATGCCGGAGCAAACCCCCAGATCAGGTCGAACCCGTACACCACTTCCCTGGACGTAACCCAGGTGGCCGGGGGCGGACCGTTCACGCATGCCGCCACACCGTTCACACGGCGCTGTTCCCCCGCATTGAAGCGTGTTGACCCGTTCCCGACAACGGTTGATGCTCGTTGAACGGTGACGGCGCCCGCCGGCCCCGTGCTCCGGGGCGCGCTCCCCCACCCCGCACCCCGGAGCACGGCATCACCCCGGAGGACACCGCACTGTCACCGCCCGCAAGTAGGGTGGGCACCATGGCAGACCCCTCCAGCTACCGCCCCAAGCCGGGACAGATCCCCGACTCCCCGGGGGTCTACAAATTCCGCGACGAGCACCGCCGGGTGATCTACGTCGGGAAGGCGAAGAGCCTGCGCCAGCGCCTGGCCAACTACTTCCAGGACCTGGCCAATCTCCACCCGCGCACCCGCACGATGGTCACCACGGCCGCCTCCGTCGAGTGGACCGTCGTCGCCACCGAGGTCGAGGCGCTGCAGCTGGAGTACTCCTGGATCAAGGAGTTCGACCCCCGGTTCAACGTCAAGTACCGCGACGACAAGAGCTATCCGTATCTCGCGGTCACGCTGAACGAGGAGTTCCCGCGCGTCCAGGTCATGCGTGGTGCCAAGAAGAAGGGCGTGCGCTACTTCGGTCCGTACGGGCATGCCTGGGCGATCCGCGAGACCGTCGACCTGATGCTCCGGGTCTTTCCCGTCCGTACGTGCTCCGCCGGTGTCTTCAAGAACGCCGCGCGGACCGGCCGCCCCTGCCTCCTCGGCTACATCGGCAAGTGCTCGGCGCCCTGCGTCGGCCGGGTCACGCCCGAGGAGCACCGCGAATTGGCGGATGACTTCTGCGACTTCATGGCCGGCCGCACGGGCACGTACATCCGCCGGCTGGAGAAGGACATGATGGCGGCGGCCGACGAGATGGAGTACGAGCGGGCGGCTCGGCTCCGCGACGACGTGGAGGCCCTCAAGCGGGCCATGGAGAAGAGCGCCGTCGTCCTCGCCGACGCCACCGACGCCGACCTGATCGCGGTCGCCGAGGACGAGCTCGAGGCCGCCGTGCAGATATTCCACGTCCGCGGCGGCCGGGTGCGGGGCCAGCGCGGCTGGGTCACCGACAAGGTCGAGGCGGTTGACACCTCGGGCCTCGTCGAGCACGCCCTGCAGCAGCTGTACGGGGAGGAGACAGGCGACTCCGTCCCCAAGGAGGTCCTCGTCCCGGCCCTTCCGGAGGACCCCGAAGCGGTCTCCCAGTGGCTCGCCGGCCGCCGGGGTTCCCAGGTCAGCCTGCGCATCCCGCAGCGCGGCGACAAGAAGGACCTGATGGTGACGGTCCAGCGCAACGCCCAGCAGGCCCTGGGGCTGCACAAGACCAAGCGCGCCTCCGATCTGACGACCCGCTCCCGCGCCCTGGAGGAGATCGCCGAGGCGCTGGGCCTCGATACGGCTCCGCTGCGCATCGAATGCTTCGACATCTCCCATCTCCAGGGCGACGACGTGGTCGCGTCCATGGTCGTCTTCGAGGACGGTCTGGCCCGCAAGAGCGAGTACCGCCGCTTCCAGATCAAGGGCTTCGAGGGGCAGGACGATGTCCGCTCGATGCACGAGGTGATCGGCCGCCGCTTCAGGCGCTACCTCCAGGAGAAGGAGCGGACGGGGGAGTGGGAGGAGAGTCCGGCACCCTCCGGAGCCGTACCGGCCCCGGAGACCGCCGCCGGGGACGGCGACCCCTTCGACAACGAGCCCCGTGAGGACGACGGCCGCCCCAAGCGGTTCGCCTACCCGCCGCAGCTCGTCGTGGTCGACGGCGGCCAGCCGCAGGTCGCCGCGGCCAAGCGGGCCCTCGACGAGCTGGGGATCGACGACATCGCCGTCTGCGGCCTCGCCAAGCGCCTCGAAGAGGTATGGCTGCCCGAGGACGACGACCCCGTGGTCCTGCCCCGCTCCAGCGAGGGCCTCTACCTCCTGCAGCGCGTCCGCGACGAGGCCCACCGTTTCGCCATCACTTATCAGCGTGCCAAGCGGGCCAAGCGCATCCGCTCGAGCCCGCTGGACGCGGTCTCCGGCCTCGGCGAGACCCGGAAACAGGCGTTGATCAAGCATTTCGGCTCCGTGAAGAAGCTGAAGCAGGCGACAATCGACGAGATCTGCGAGGTTCCGGGGATAGGCCGCAGGACGGCGGAATCAGTGGCTGTCGCCCTCGCCTCGACCACCCCGGCCGCGCCCGCCGTGAATACGGCGACAGGAGAGATCATTGAAGAGGACGACGGGGGCAGCACGTCATGACTGAACACGAACACGAGCAGGAACACGAACACGAGCAGGAGAGCGCGCACGACGGCACGGACGGCGCGCACGACAGCACGGACCGAGCAGACGGAGCAGGACACGTGAGTACGGGCACCACGACCGAGACGGGCGATGCCGCCGCGGCCATCCCCGAGCTGGTGATCATCTCCGGCATGTCGGGCGCCGGACGATCCACCGCCGCCAAGTGTCTGGAGGACCTCGGCTGGTTCGTCGTCGACAACCTGCCGCCCGCCCTGATCCCCACCATGGTGGAGCTCGGCGCCCGGTCCCAGGGCAATGTCGCCCGGATCGCCGTCGTCGTCGACGTGCGCGGCCGCCGCTTCTTCGACAACCTGCGGGAGTCCCTCGCCGATCTCGCGGCCAGACACGTCACCCGGCGGATCGTCTTCCTGGAGTCCTCCGACGACGCGCTGGTCCGCCGCTTCGAATCGGTCCGTCGGCCGCACCCCCTCCAGGGCGACGGCCGGATCGTCGACGGCATCGCCGCCGAGCGCGACCTGCTGCGCGAGCTGCGCGGCGACGCCGACCTGGTGATCGACACCTCCAGCCTCAACGTGCACGAGCTGCGCGCCAAGATGGACGCCCAGTTCGCCGGTGACGAGGAGCCGGAGCTGCGCGCCACGGTGATGTCGTTCGGCTTCAAGTACGGCCTGCCGGTCGACGCGGACCTGGTGGCCGACTGCCGCTTCCTGCCCAACCCGCACTGGGTCCCCGAGCTGCGCCCGTTCACCGGACTCAACGAGGAGGTCTCGGCGTACGTCTTCAACCAGCCGGGCGCCAAGGAGTTCCTCAACCAGTACACCGAGCTGCTCCAGCTGGTTGCCGCGGGCTACCGACGTGAGGGCAAGCGCTATGTGACGATCGCCGTCGGCTGCACGGGCGGCAAGCACCGCTCCGTCGCGATGTCGGAGAAGCTGGCAGCCCGGCTCGCCGCCGAAGGGATCGAGACCGTCCTCGTCCACCGGGACATGGGGCGCGAGTGACCAGCCGCAATCTGCGCCTGCGGCGGCTGCGCAGAGCCACCTCCGCGCTCTCCGCCCGCAAACGTGGCGCCCAACCCAAGGTCGTCGCACTCGGCGGCGGCATGGGCCTGTCCGCGTCGCTCGCCGCACTGCGCCGGATCACCGGCGATCTCACCGCCGTGGTCACCGTCGCCGACGACGGCGGCTCCAGCGGCCGGCTCCGTGAGGAGCTCGGCGTCCTGCCGCCCGGCGACCTCCGCAAGGCGCTCGCCGCACTCTGCGGTGACGACGACTGGGGTCAGACCTGGGCACAGGTCATCCAGCACCGCTTCCAGTCCAAGGGCGATCTGCACGAGCACGCGGTGGGCAATCTGCTGATCGTCGCCCTCTGGGAGCAGCTCGGCGACCATGTCCAGGCCCTGGACCTGGTCGGCAAGCTCCTCGGCGCGCACGGCCGGGTGCTGCCCATGTCCGCCGTGCCGCTGGAGCTCCAGGCGCTCGTACGGGGCCACGACCCGGCCCGCCCGGACGCCGTGGACACGGTGCGCGGCCAGGCGACGGTGGCACTGACCCCCGGTGAGGTGCAGTCCGTACACCTCGTCCCGAACGACCCGCCGGCCGTCCCGGAAGCGGTCGAGGCGGTACTCGACGCGGACTGGGTGGTGCTCGGCCCGGGATCCTGGTTCTCTTCGGTGATCCCGCATCTGCTCGTACCGGAACTGCTCGACGCGCTCGTCGCGACGAAGGCCCGTAAGGTCCTGTCGCTGAACCTGGCACCGCAGCCCGGCGAAACTGATGGCTTCTCTCCGCAGCGTCATTTGGAGGTTTTGGGACGACACGCCCCTAAACTCGCCCTGGACGTGGTGCTGGCCGACGAAGCCGCCGTGCCCGATCGCGAGTCCCTCGCCGATGCCGCCAAGCGGCTCGGCGCCGCGGTCGAGCTGGCGCCGGTGGCCTCACCCGACGGCGTTCCGATCCATGATCCGGAGCTGTTGGCCGCCGCGTACGACCGTATTTTTCGGATGCATGGAAGGATCGGCCCATGGCGATGACGCCAGCGGTGAAGGACGAAATCTCTCGGCTTCCCGTGACCCGGACCTGCTGCAGGAAGGCAGAGGTTTCGGCGATTCTTCGGTTCGCGGGCGGGCTGCACCTGGTGAGCGGCCGGATTGTGATCGAGGCGGAGCTGGACACCGCGATGGCGGCGCGTCGGCTGAAGCGGGACATTCTCGAGATCTTCGGGCACAGCTCGGAGCTGATCGTGATGGCCCCCGGCGGGCTGCGGCGCGGCTCCCGCTATGTCGTAAGGGTGGTGGCGGGCGGCGATCAGCTGGCCCGCCAGACCGGGCTGGTGGACGGTCGCGGCCGGCCCATCCGCGGGCTGCCGCCGCAGGTGGTCTCGGGGGCCACCTGCGACGCCGAGGCCGCCTGGCGCGGTGCCTTCCTGGCCCACGGCTCGCTCACCGAGCCGGGCCGCTCCTCCTCGCTGGAGGTGACCTGCCCGGGCCCGGAGGCGGCGCTCGCACTGGTCGGCGCGGCCCGCAGGCTCTCCATCGCGGCGAAGGCCCGCGAGGTGCGCGGCGTGGACCGGGTCGTCGTCCGCGACGGCGACGCGATCGGCGCCCTGCTCACCCGGCTCGGCGCCCATGAGTCGGTGCTGGCCTGGGAGGAGCGGCGGATGCGTCGTGAGGTCCGGGCCACCGCCAACCGGCTCGCCAACTTCGACGACGCCAACCTGCGCCGCTCGGCACGGGCCGCGGTGGCCGCAGGCGCCCGGGTGGGACGCGCCCTGGAGATCCTGGGCGAGGAGGTGCCCGAGCACCTCGCGGCGGCCGGACGGCTGCGCATGGAGCACAAGCAGGCCTCCCTGGAGGAGTTGGGTGCGCTCGCCGACCCGCCGCTGACCAAGGACGCGGTCGCCGGCCGGATCCGCCGGCTGCTGGCCATGGCCGACAAGCGGGCCCAGGACCTCGGTATCCCGGGGACGGAGTCCACGCTCAGCGAGGAGCTCGCTGACGGCCTGGTGGGCTGAGGCGGAACGGGGTCGAATCCCGGCCGAAGGCGGAACGCGCTCCGGACCCGGGGATGTTGACACTCCGTAATCGTCACTGCATCCGAGGCCGAGTAACCGGAGGTCCGTACTCCTACTGGGGAGTACGGGCCTTTGCGGCGCTTCCGGGCCCGCACGATGTCACTCCAGGGCCCACGGAGAGGTAGGGTCGGAGGCGGTCGGGGACATCCCATACAACTCGCCGGCGTCGAAACCCGGCGTACCTAACGAGGAGATCGGTTCGTGACGATCCGCGTAGGCATCAACGGCTTTGGCCGCATCGGTCGTAACTACTTCCGCGCGCTGCTGGAGCAGGGTGCGGACATCGAGATCGTGGCTGTCAACGACCTGGGTGACACTGCGACCACGGCCCACCTGCTGAAGTACGACACCATTCTGGGTCGTCTGAAGGCAGAGGTCAGCCACACCGCCGACAGCATCACCGTCGACGGCCACACCATCAAGGTGCTCTCCGAGCGCAACCCGGCCGACATCCCCTGGGGTGAGCTGGGCGTCGACATCGTCATCGAGTCGACCGGCATCTTCACCAAGAAGGCCGACGCCGAGAAGCACATCGCGGGCGGCGCCAAGAAGGTCCTCATCTCGGCTCCGGCCAAGGACGAGGACATCACCATCGTGATGGGCGTCAACGAGGAGAAGTACGACGCGGCCAACCACCACGTCATCTCCAACGCCTCCTGCACCACCAACTGCGTCGCGCCGATGGCCAAGGTTCTGGACGAGAACTTCGGCATCGTCAAGGGCCTCATGACGACGGTCCACGCGTACACGAACGACCAGCGCATCCTGGACTTCCCGCACTCCGACCTGCGTCGCGCCCGCGCCGCGGCGGAGAACATCATCCCGACCACGACCGGTGCCGCGAAGGCCACCGCTCTGGTGCTCCCGCAGCTCAGGGGCAAGCTCGACGGCATCGCGATGCGTGTCCCGGTCCCGACCGGCTCCGTCACCGACCTGGTCATCACGCTGGAGCGCGAGGTCACCCGCGACGAGGTCAACGCCGCCTTCCAGAAGGCCGCCGAGGAGGGCCCGCTCAAGGGCAAGCTCGTCTACACCCAGGACCCGATCGTGTCCTCGGACATCGTCTCGGACCCGGCTTCCTGCACCTTCGACTCCCTGCTGACCATGGCAGAGGGCACGCAGGTCAAGGTCATCGGCTGGTACGACAACGAGTGGGGCTACTCCAACCGCCTCGTCGACCTGACCGTCTTCGTCGGCAGCCAGCTCTGACCGTCGAATCGGCAGGCACCTCGATGTGAGCAAGGGGCTCGGACAGCGCAACGCAGCGCCGTTCGAGCCCCGTTGCATGCTTCCTCGCCCTCCAAGGAGTCCAGCAAGATGAAGACGATCGACGAACTTCTCGCCGAAGGGGTCACCGGCAAGCGCGTATTCGTCCGCGCCGACCTCAACGTGCCGCTGAGCGGCACCACCATCACCGACGACGGCCGTATCCGCGCCGTCCAGCCGACCGTGGAGAAGCTCGCCGCGGCCGGTGCCCGGGTCATCGTCGCCTCGCACCTGGGCCGCCCCAAGGGCGCCCCGGACCCGGCCTTCTCCCTGGCCCCCGCCGCCGCCCGGCTCGGCGAGCTGATCGGCGCCGGCGTGGCCTTCGCGACCGACACGGTCGGCGAGTCCGCCCGTGCCACGGTCGCCGCGCTCACCGACGGCAAGGTCGCCGTCATCGAGAATCTCCGCTTCAACCCCGGCGAGACGTCGAAGGACGACGCCGAGCGCGGCGCGTTCGCCGATCAGCTCGCCGAGCTCGCCGATGTGTACGTGGGCGACGGCTTCGGAGCCGTCCACCGCAAGCACGCCTCGGTCTTCGACCTCCCCGCCCGGCTGCCGCACGCCGCGGGCGACCTGATCGCCACCGAGGTCGGCGTCCTGAAGAAGCTCACCGAGGACGTCGCGCGCCCGTACGCCGTCGTGCTCGGCGGCTCCAAGGTCTCCGACAAGCTCGGCGTCATCGACCACCTCCTGGAGCGGGCCGACCGCATCCTCATCGGCGGCGGCATGGCGTACACCTTCCTCAAGGCCCAGGGCCACGAGGTCGGCAACTCCCTCCTGCAGGAGGACCAGATCCCGGCGGTGCTGGAGTATCTGAAGCGGGCCGAGGAGAAGGGCGTGGAGTTCGTGCTCCCCGTCGACGTCGTGGTCTCCGAGCAGTTCCCCGACCTCAAGACCAAGGCCCCGAGCCGGCACACCACCGTGCCCGCGGATGCCATCCCGGCCGGTGTGATGGGTCTGGACAACGGACCCGAGACCAACAAGCTGTACGCCTCGAAGCTCGCCGACGCCGTCACCGTCTTCTGGAACGGCCCGATGGGCGTCTTCGAGCACCCCGATTACGCCGAGGGCACCCGGGCAGTCGCCCAGGCCCTCGTCGACTCCGAGGGCTTCAGTGTGGTCGGCGGTGGCGACTCCGCCGCGGCCGTCCGCATCCTGGGCTTCGACGAGAACGCATTCGGCCACATCTCGACCGGTGGCGGCGCCAGCCTCGAATACCTCGAGGGCAAGACGCTTCCCGGCCTCGCCGCACTGGAGGACTGACCTTTCATGAGCACCCGTACCCCGCTGATGGCGGGCAACTGGAAGATGAACCTCAACCACCTCGAGGCCATCGCACACGTCCAGAAGCTCGCCTTCGCCCTGGCCGACAAGGACTACGACGCCGTCGAGGTCGCCGTCCTGCCGCCCTTCACCGACCTGCGCTCGGTGCAGACGCTGGTCGACGGCGACAAACTGAAGATCAAGTACGGCGCCCAGGACATCTCGGCGCACGACTCCGGCGCGTACACCGGCGAGATCTCCGGTCCCATGCTCGCCAAGCTGAAGTGCACCTATGTGGCCATCGGCCACTCCGAGCGGCGCCAGTACCACCACGAGACCGACGAGATCGTCAACGCCAAGATCAAGGCCGCGTACAAGAACGGCCTCACCCCGATCCTGTGCGTCGGCGAGGAGGAGTCGGTCCGCGAGGAGGGGCGCCACGTCGCGTACACCCTCGCGCAGGTCGACGGCGCGCTCAAGGAGATCCCGGCCGAGCAGGCCGAGTCCATCGTGATCGCGTACGAGCCGGTCTGGGCCATCGGGACCGGCAAGGTCTGCGGCGCCGACGACGCCCAGGAGGTCTGCGGGGCGATCCGCGGCCGGCTCGCCGAGCTGTACTCCCAGGAGCTGGCCGACGCGGTCCGCATCCAGTACGGCGGCTCCGTGAAGTCGGGGAATGTCGCGGAGATCATGGCGAAGCCCGACATCGACGGTGCCCTGATCGGTGGCGCCGCTCTCGACGCCGACGAATTCGTCAAGATCGTCCGCTTCCGCGACCAGTGAGTATGCGGTAGCGCGGATCCGTCGTACCCTTGCGGGGGCCGAGGAGGTGCGTCCTCCCGGCCCCCGTTGTCCGTCAGATCCGTTAGAGCAGTCCAAGGGAATTCCGGAAAGTAGGGACCAGCCGTGGTTATGGGGTTCTCGATCGCCCTGATCGTCTTCAGCCTGCTGCTGATGCTGCTGGTGCTGATGCACAAGGGAAAGGGCGGCGGCCTCTCCGACATGTTCGGTGGCGGTATGCAGTCGTCCGTCGGTGGCTCGTCGGTCGCCGAGCGAAACCTCGACCGGATCACCGTGGTGGTCGGTCTGGGATGGTTCGCGTGCATTATTGTGCTTGGTCTGCTGATGAAGCTGGACAACTGACCCGTCGTCCGCGATTCCCGGTGAGGGTGTAACTCCTTTCACTGGACGCGCGTTGGGCCTTACGTAGACTGGGGCATCTTCGAGCACCATCACGCAGGGAGTTACGACCGTGGCAAGTGGCAACGCGATCCGGGGAAGCCGGGTCGGAGCGGGGCCGATGGGGGAGGCCGAGCGGGGCGAGTCCGCGCCGCGCCTCCGCATCTCCTTCTGGTGCTCGAACGGGCACGAGACGCAGCCGAGCTTCGCCAGTGACGCGCAGACACCGGAGACTTGGGACTGCCCGCGCTGTGGTTTCCCGGCCGGCCAGGACCGGGACAATCCGCCGGACCCGCCGCGCACCGAACCGTACAAGACGCACCTCGCGTATGTACGCGAGCGGCGCAGCGATGCGGACGGCGAGGCCATCCTCGCCGAGGCCCTCGCAAAACTCCGGGGCGAAATCTAAGAGTTGTTCACCGGCCGGTCACCCCCAGGGTGCCCGGCCGGAGTGCATTTGTCGGCGCCGCAGCTCTCTGTCGCCTCGTCCACCCCTCTGATCAATTAAGTTGGAGGGGCAGCGGGGCATGTGCAGGCACGAGAAGAAGTGGGCTGATATCCGGGATGAACGCACAAAGCCGAACCAAGCTCAATCAGACGCCCGAATGGACCGCTCTCGGCAAGCACCGTGAGCAGCTCGGCCAGACCCATCTGCGGCAGCTTTTCGCGGACGATCCCGAGCGCGGCACCGGATATACCCTCCGGGTCGGCGATCTGTATCTCGACTACTCCAAGCACCTGGTCACCGACGAGACGCTCCGGCTGCTGCGCGAGCTCGCCGATGCCACCGGTGTCGCCGGGCTGCGGGACGCCATGTTCCGTGGCGAGAAGATCAACACCACCGAGGACCGCGCCGTCCTGCACACCGCGCTGCGCGCCCCGCGCGACGCGGTCATCGAGGTCGACGGCGAGAACGTGGTGCCCGCCGTACACGCCGTGCTCGACAAGATGGCGGCTTTCGCCGACCGCATCAGGTCGGGGGAGTGGACCGGTCACACGGGTAAGCGGATCAAGAACGTCGTCAACATCGGCATCGGCGGCTCCGACCTCGGTCCCGCGATGGCGTACGAGGTGCTGCGCTCCTTCACGGACCGCTCGCTCACCGTCCGCTTCGTGTCCAACGTCGACGGCGCCGACCTGCACGAGGCCGTCCGTGACCTCGACCCGGCCGAGACGCTCTTCGTCATCGCGTCGAAGACGTTCACGACGATCGAGACCATCACCAACGCCACCTCCGCCCGCAACTGGCTGCTGACCGGACTGCGCGCCGACCAGGACGCCGTCGCGAAGCACTTCGTGGCACTGTCGACGAACGCCGAGAAGGTCGCGGAGTTCGGCATCGACACCGCCAACATGTTCGAGTTCTGGGACTGGGTCGGCGGCCGCTACTCGTACGACTCCGCCATCGGCCTCTCGCTGATGATCGCCATCGGCCCGGACCGGTTCCGCGAGATGCTCGACGGCTTCCACCTCGTCGACGAACACTTCCGCACCGCCCCGCCGGAGGCCAACGCCCCGCTGCTGCTCGGCCTCCTGGGCGTCTGGTACGGCGCGTTCTTCGATGCCCAGTCGCACGCCGTGCTGCCGTACAGCCACTATCTGTCCAAGTTCACCGCCTACTTGCAGCAGCTGGACATGGAGTCCAACGGCAAGTCCGTGGACCGGGACGGCCAACCCGTCGAGTGGCAGACCGGGCCGGTCGTCTGGGGCACGCCCGGCACCAACGGGCAGCACGCCTACTACCAGCTGATCCACCAGGGCACCAAGATCATCCCGGCCGACTTCATCGGCTTCGCCGAGCCGGTCGCCGACCTGCTGCCCGGGCTGGTCGCCCAGCACGATCTGCTGATGGCCAACTTCTTCGCCCAGACCCAGGCGCTCGCCTTCGGCAAGACGCCGGACGAGGTCCGTGCGGAGGGCGTGGCCGAGGAGCTCGTGCCGCACAAGACGTTCCGGGGGAACCACCCCACGACCACGATCCTGGCCGACCGGCTGACACCGTCCGTCCTCGGCCAGCTGATCGCGCTGTACGAGCACAAGGTCTTCGTCCAGGGCGCCGTCTGGAACATCGACTCGTTCGACCAGTGGGGCGTCGAGCTCGGCAAGGTCCTCGCCAAGAAGATCGAACCGGTGCTGACCGGGACGGCGGCATCGGCCGCGGCGGGGGGCGGCGAGCAGCTGGACAGTTCGACCGCCGCGCTGGTCGCCGCGTACCGCACGCGCAGGGGTCGCTGAGCCGGACGACCCAGGGGGAGAGGGCGGGGCGGCTCCGGCCGCCGAACAGCACACCGGACCCGAGCGACGTCGGCCGGCGGCGGCCGGGAAGCCGCTGACCGCGGCGGCCCCGGGCGTGGCGTTGTGCCGTCCTCTTCCCCGTCGGCGGCTCGTACGGCGCCTGCGGGCCCCCAGAGGGGCATCGGCCTCGCCTGCGAGGCGGTACCAGGGCGCTGGAAACCTTCCCGGGGCGGCACCCGGCCGACCGCCCGACCAGGTCAGCCGTGCGTCGTGTCGATGACGCAGAATCGGTTGCCCTCGGTGTCCGCGAGCACCACGAAGTCCGGGTCCTGCGGATACAGGTGCCAGTCGACCCGGGCCGCCCCGAGCGTGAGCAGCCGCTCCACCTCGGCGTCCTGTTCCTCGGTGTACAGATCCAGATGGACCCGGGGGACCTCCTGCACGGGGGACTCGCTCAGCCCCAGGGACAGCCCGACACCCTGCCCGTCGGCCGGCACCAGGACCACCCAGTCGTCCGTCGCCGGCTCACGCTCCACATGACCGAGCGCCGCCGTCCAGAAGGCGGCCGCCCGGCGGACGTCCGACGCACCCATCACCACGGTTCCGATACGCACCATGGCCGGAGCCTTTCACGGCGAAGGCCCGGTCCGCTCCTGAGAGCGGACCGGGCCCGACGTACAGCAGTGCTGACGACCGCTCAGGGAGAGGCCGGCGGATACAGTGCGCGCGGCAGCCGGGAGGCCGCCGCAGCATCCAGAAGCCACAGAGTGCGGCTGCGTCCATACGCGCCCGCCGCCGGGGCCTGGATCTCCCCGGCGCCCGACAGCGCGATCTCCGCGGCCTCCGCCTTGTCCTCGCCCGCCGCGAGCAGCCACACCTCGCGCGCCGCCCGGATCGCGGGCAGCGTGAGCGAGACCCGGGTGGGCGGCGGCTTGGGAGCCCCGTGCACACCGACGACGGTGCGCTCGGTCTCCCGTACCGCGGGCAGCTCCGGGAAGAGTGACGCGACATGCGTGTCCGGGCCCACGCCCAGCATCAGCACATCGAACGTCGGCACCGGGCCGTGGTCCTCCGGACGGGCCGCGGCGGCCAGTTCGTCGGCGTACGCGGCCGCGGCGGCGTCGGCGTCGTTGCCGCAGGGGCCGTCCGACGCGGGCATCGCATGGACCAGGGACGGGTCCAGCGGCACCGAGTCCAGCAGAGCCTGGCGGGCCTGCGTGACATTGCGGTCCGGATCGCCCTCCGGCAGGAACCGCTCGTCGCCCCACCACAGTTCGAGTCGCGACCAGTCGATCGCGTCCCGGGCGGGTGCCTCGGCGAGAGCGGCCAGCAGGCCGTTGCCGTTGCGTCCGCCGGTGAGTACCACCGAGGCGTGACCGCGCGCGGCCTGGGCGTCCACGATCTTCGTGATCAGCCGGGCCGCGGCGGCCTGCGCCATCAGCTCCTTGTCGCGGTGCACGACAAGTTGAGGGGCGCTCACTTCGCTGCCGCCTTCTTCGCCGCAGTCTTCTTCGCGGCTGCCGGTGCGGCGGCGGGCTTCTCCGGATCGGCTGGCTTCGGCTCCGCCGCGCCGCCGAGCCGGTCCACGCCGTACTTCACCGCGGACGCGTAGATGTTGTCCGGGTCGAGACGCCGCAGTTCCTCGGCGAGCAGCTCGGCGGTCTCCCGTCGCTTGAGCGCCACCGCACGGTTCGGCTGCCCCTCCATGCAGAGCGTGGCCAGCGAACCGTCGGGCCGGTCCAGGACGATGGTGCCGCCCTTGGTCTGCATCCGCACGGCCGTCAGACCGGGACCGTCGGAATTCGTACGCTCCACCGGCACGTCCAGCCGGTCCGCGAGCCACATGGCGAGCAGCTCACAGCTCGGGTTCTCGGACTCGCCCTCGACCGTGGCAGAGACGACATCCACGGGCTTCTGGTCGAGTGCGGCCGCGAGCATCGAGCGCCACGGCGTGATGCGGGTCCAGGACAGATCGGTGTCGCCCGGGGTGTACGACTTGGCGCGCACCGCGAGTTCGGCGCTCGGGTGCTCCGCCGAATACGCGTCCGTGATCCGGCGCTGGGCGAGTGCGCCCAGCGGATCATTGGCCGGGTCCTCGGGCGCGCCCTCGGGCCACCACACCACGACCGGGGCGTCCGGCAGCAGCAGTGGCAGGACCACCGACTGGGCGTGGTTGGCAAGTTCACCGTGCAGTCGCAGCACGATGGTCTCGCCGGAGCCCGAGTCGGAACCGACCCGTACCTCGGCGTCGAGCCGTGCGTCGCGCCGGCTGCGCGGCGAGCGGCTGACCCGCTTGATCACCGCGATGATGCGCGAGGGGTGCTCGCGCGAGGAGTCGCCGGCCGACTTCAGAGCGTCGTACGCGTTCTCCTCGTCGGTGACGACCACCAGGGTCAGCACCATGCCGACAGCCGGGGAACCGGCGGCACGACGGGCCGACACCAGTGCCTGGTTGATCTTGCTGGAAGTGGTTTCCGTGAGATCGATCTTCATGGCCGACGCCAGCTCCGTCCGTCTCGTGCGAGCATCTCGTCCGCCTCGGCCGGACCCCAGGTGCCCGCCGCGTACTGCGCGGGCTTGCCGTGCTTGTCCCAGTACTCCTCGATCGGGTCGAGGATGTTCCAGGAGAGTTCGACCTCCTGGTGGCGGGGGAAGAGGTTGGCGTCGCCGAGCAGCACATCGAGGATGAGCCGCTCGTACGCCTCCGGGCTGGACTCCGTGAAGGACTCGCCGTAGGCGAAGTCCATCGTGACGTCCCGGACCTCCATCGAGGTGCCGGGGACCTTGGAGCCGAAGCGCACCGTGACACCCTCGTCCGGCTGCACCCGGATGACCAGGGCGTTGCCGCCCAGCTCCTCCGTCGCACCGGACTCGAAGGGCAGGTACGGCGCGCGCTTGAAGACGACCGCGATCTCGGTGACCCGGCGGCCGAGCCGCTTTCCGGTCCGCAGGTAGAACGGCACGCCCGCCCAGCGGCGGTTGTTGATCGTCAGTTTGATCGCGGCATAGGTGTCGGTCTTCGACTTGGGGTCGATACCGTCCTCCTCGAGGTAGCCGAGCACTTCCTCGCCGCCCTGCCACGCGTGCGCGTACTGGCCGCGCACGGTGTGCTTGCCGAGGTCCTCCGGCAGCTCCACCGCCGTGAGCACCTTGAGCTTCTCGGTCACCAGGGCCTTCGGGTGGAAGGAGCCGGGCTCCTCCATCGCCGTCAGCGCCAGCAGCTGGAGCAGGTGGTTCTGGATGACGTCACGGGCTGCCCCGATGCCGTCGTAGTAGCCGGCCCGGCCTCCGATGCCGATGTCCTCGGCCATCGTGATCTGGACATGGTCGACGTACGACCGGTTCCAGATCGGCTCGAACATCGTGTTGGCGAAGCGCAGCGCCAGGATGTTCTGGACCGTCTCCTTGCCCAGGTAGTGGTCGATCCGGAAGACCTCGTTGGGCGGGAACACATCGTGCACGAGCTGGTTGAGCTCCTGCGCGCTGGCGAGGTCGTGGCCGAACGGCTTCTCGATGACGGCGCGCCGCCAGGACCCCTCCTTCTGGTCCGCCAGCCCGTGCTTCTTGAGCTGCTGGACGACCTTCGGGAAGAACTTCGGCGGCACGGACAGGTAGAAGGCGAAGTTGCCGCCGGTGCCCTGTTCCTTGTCGAGGTCCTGGATGGTGGCCTTGAGGGTCTCGAAGGCATCGTCGTCGTCGAAGTTGCCCTGGACGAAGCGCATCCCCTGGATGAGTTGCTGCCAGACCTCCTCACGGAACGGCGTACGCGCGTGCTGCTTGACGGCGTCGTGGACCTCCTGCGCGAAGTCCTCGTCGTGCCACTCACGGCGCGCGAAGCCGATGAGCGAGAAGCCAGGTGGCAGCAGGCCGCGGTTGGCCAGGTCGTAGATGGCAGGCATCAGCTTTTTACGGGACAAATCGCCCGTGACGCCAAAGATGACCAGGCCCGACGGCCCCGCGATACGCGGGAGCCGGCGGTCCTGGGCGTCACGGAGCGGGTTGGCTCCGGGAACACCAGACAAAGTGGTCAGCCCTCCGAAGGGGCGAGGCGCTTGAGCTCCGCCTCGGTGGAGTTGAGCAGGTCGATCCAGGACGCCTCGAACTTCTCGACGCCCTCGTCCTCGAGGAGCTGTACGACGTCGTCGTAGGAGATCCCGAGCTTCGCGACCGCGTCGAGCTCGGCCCGCGCCTGGGCGTAGGTGCCGGCGATGGTGTTGCCGGTGACCTCCCCGTGGTCGGCCGTGGCCTCCAGGGTGGCCTCGGGCATGGTGTTCACCGTGCCGGGGGCGACCAGGTCGACGACGTACAGCGTGTCCTTGTACGCGGGGTCCTTCACGCCGGTGGAGGCCCACAGCGGACGCTGCCTGTTGGCCCGCACCTTGTCCAGGGCGGCCCAGCGGTCGGAGGAGAAGACCTCCTCGTACGCCTCGTAGGCCAGCCGGGCGTTGGCGAGCGCCGCCTTGCCCTTCAGCGCCTTGGCCTCGTCGGTGCCCACGGCGTCGAGCCGCTTGTCGATCTCGGAGTCCACGCGGGACACGAAGAACGAGGCCACCGAGTGGATCTTGGAGAGGTCCAGGCCCGCGGCCTTCGCCTTCTCCAGGCCGGCCAGGTAGGCGTCCATGACCTCGCGGTAGCGCTCCAGCGAGAAGATCAGCGTGACGTTGACGCTGATGCCCTTGCCGATGACCTCGGTGATGGCCGGCAGCCCGGCCTTCGTCGCCGGGATCTTGATGAGCGTGTTCGGCCGGTCCACCAGCCAGGCCAGCTGCTTGGCCTCGGCGATCGTGGCGTGGGTGCGGTGGGCCAGCCGCGGGTCGACCTCGATGGAGACCCGGCCGTCCTGGCCGTCCGTGGCGTCGAAGACCGGCCGCAGGATGTCGGCGGCGTCACGGACGTCCGCCGTCGTGATCATGCGGATCGCCTCGTCGACGGTGACCTTGCGGGTCGCGAGGTCGGTGAGCTGCTGCTCGTAACCGTCGCCGTGCGAGATGGCCTTCTGGAAGATCGACGGGTTGGTGGTGACGCCCACGACGTGCTGCTGGTCGATCAGTTCGGCGAGGTTGCCGGACGTGATCCGCTTGCGCGACAGGTCATCGAGCCAGATCGCCACGCCCTCGTCGGAGAGGCGCTTGAGTGCGTCTGTCATGAGAATTGCATCTCCTACTAGTCGTATAACGGCGTCAGCGCGTGACGTTGGCGAGCGATTCCCGCGCTTCGGCGGCCACGTGCTCGCCGGTGAAGCCGAACTCGCGGAAGAGGACCTTGGCATCGGCCGAGGCACCGAAGTGCTCCAGCGACACGATCCGGCCGGCGTCTCCGACGTACCGGTACCAGGTCAGGCCGATGCCCGCCTCGACGGCGACGCGGGCCTTCACGGACGGCGGCAGAACGCTGTCCTTGTACGCCTGGTCCTGCTCCTCGAACCACTCGACGGACGGCATCGACACGACCCGGGTCGGGATGCCGGCGGCCTGCAGCTCCTCGCGCGCCTCGACGGCGAGGTGCACCTCGGAACCGGTGCCGATCAGGAGGACCTGCGGCTCCGCGCTCTGCCCGTCGGCCCCTTCGGAGTCGAAGAGCACGTAGCCGCCCTTGGCCGCGTCCTCGTTCGCCTCGTACGTCGGCACGCCCTGGCGGGTCAGCGCCAGACCGTGCGGGGCGCCCTTGCCGAACACCTTGGTGTAGCGGCGCAGGATCTCGCGCCAGACGATGGAGGTCTCGTTGGCGTCGGCCGGGCGGACGATGTTGAGGCCCGGGATGGCGCGCAGAGAGGCCAGGTGCTCCACCGGCTGGTGGGTCGGGCCGTCCTCGCCGAGACCGATCGAGTCGTGCGTCCACACGTACGTCACCGGCAGGTGCATCAGCGCGGACAGACGCACGGCGTTGCGCATGTAGTCGGAGAACACCAGGAAGGTGCCGCCGTAGATCCGGGTGTTGCCGTGCAGTGCGATGCCGTTCATGGCCGCGGCCATGGCGTGCTCGCGGATACCGAAGTGGATCGTTCGGCCGTACGGGTCCGCGCCCGGCAGCGGGTTGCCCGCCGGGAGGAACGACGACGTCTTGTCGATCGTGGTGTTGTTCGATCCGGCGAGGTCGGCGGAGCCGCCCCACAGCTCGGGGATGATCTCGCCGAGCGCCTGGAGCACCTTGCCGGAGGCGGCACGGGTGGCGATCGCCTTGCCCGGCTCGAAGACCGGAAGCTTGTCCTCCCAGCCCGCGGGCAGCTCGCCCGCCGAGATCCGGTCGAACTCGGCGGCGCGCTCCGGGTTGGCGGTGCGCCACGCGGCGAACTTCTTCTCCCACTCGGCCTTGGCCTCGCGGCCGCGGTCCAGCGCCTCACGGGTGTGCGAGATGACCTCGTCGGAGACCTCGAAGGTCTTCTCCGGGTCGAAGCCCAGCACCTTCTTGGTCGCGGCGACCTCGTCGTCGCCGAGCGCGGAGCCGTGCGACGCCTCGGTGTTCTGGGCGTGCGGGGCCGGCCAGGCGATGATGGAGCGGGCCGCGATGAACGACGGACGCTCGGTCTCGGCCTTGGCCGCCTGCAGCGCGTTGTACAGACCCACCGGGTCCAGGTCGCCGTTGGGCAGCTGGGCGACGCGCTGGACGTGCCAGCCGTACGCCTCGTACCGCTTCAGGGTGTCCTCGGAGACCGCGGTCTCCGTGTCGCCCTCGATGGAGATGTGGTTGTCGTCCCAGAGCAGGACCAGGTTGCCGAGCTTCTGGTGTCCGGCCAGCGAGGACGCCTCCGCGGAGATGCCCTCCTGCAGGCAGCCGTCACCCGCGATGGCCCAGACCATGTGGTCGAACGGGGAGGTGCCGGGGGCCGCCTCCGGGTCGAACAGGCCGCGCTCGTAGCGGGCGGCCATCGCCATGCCCACGGCGTTGGCGACACCCTGGCCCAGCGGGCCCGTCGTCGTCTCGACACCGGTGGTGTGGCCGTACTCCGGGTGCCCGGGGGTCTTCGAACCCCAGGTGCGGAACGCCTTGAGGTCATCGAGCTCCAGGCCGTACCCGGCCAGGTAGAGCTGGATGTACAGGGTCAGGCTGGTGTGGCCCGCCGAGAGCACGAACCGGTCGCGGCCCGTCCAGTCCGCGTCGGCGGGGTCGTGCCGCATCACCTTCTGGAAAAGGGTGTACGCGGCGGGAGCCAGGCTCATAGCCGTACCCGGGTGGCCGTTTCCGACCTTCTGTACGGCGTCGGCGGCAAGGACGCGGACAGTGTCCACGGCCCGCTGGTCCAATTCGGTCCACTGGAGGTCTGTGGTGGTCGGCTTGGTGCTCACCCTGAGTCAGGGCTCCTCTCCACTGTTGTAAACCGGTGACTGTGACCGCACCGGACATTGTCGAGCCTACCCCCGACGGAACCCGCAATTTCCGGGTGCTTTCCAGGGTGCAGGCGACCCGCGAAGTTCGCCTCCCGTATGAGCGGGAGGGCTCACTTCTGCGCTACTCCGATGAGCGCGACCGGCCACTTCTGCGCTACTCCGATGAGCGTCACTCCTTACTTATGCGCCTCTCCTGAGCGGCCCGTCCGCGCCGCTCAGGCACAGCACTTCTGTGCCACTCCAACACGACCCCACCCCCGCGAAGAACGGCCTGTCCCCAACGTCTACAGTGGTCTGGTTCGCGCAAGTCTTCACTGGGCCTTCATGCCCGGAGCTTGCTGGGATTTCTCTGTCAGGGGTGTGCGTGACGGCCGTCGAGTCCCGACCCGCAGGGGTCGCCTTGACTCCGAGCCCAGGGGGCCATCGCCCGTTCGGGGCCCGTGTCAAGGCATTCGTGGCGCTGACCAAGCCGCGGATCATCGAGCTGTTGCTTATCACCACTGTTCCGGTGATGTTCCTGGCCGCTCAAGGTGTGCCCGACCTGTGGCTCGTACTCACCACCACCATCGGCGGATATCTTTCCGCGGGCGGTGCCAATGCGCTCAACATGTACATCGACCGGGACATCGACGCGTTGATGGACCGTACGTCGCAGCGCCCACTGGTGACGGGCATGGTGAGCCCGCGCGAGTGCCTGGCCTTCGGCATCGCCCTCGCGGTGGTCTCGACGGTCTGGTTCGGACTGCTGGTCAACTGGCTGTCGGCCGCGCTGTCGCTCGGTGCGCTGCTCTTCTACGTCGTCGTCTACACGATGCTGCTGAAGCGCCGCACCGCACAGAACATCGTCTGGGGCGGCATCGCGGGCTGCATGCCGGTCCTCATCGGCTGGTCCGCCGTCACGAACTCGCTGTCGTGGGCCGCCGTCATCCTCTTCGCCGTCATCTTCTTCTGGACGCCGCCGCACTACTGGCCGCTGTCGATGAAGGTGAAGGACGACTACGCCCGGGTCGGCGTCCCGATGCTTCCGGTCATTGCCTCCAACCGGGTGGTGGCCCGCCAGATCGTCATCTACAGCTGGGTGATGGTGGCCGTCTCGCTGCTGCTGACCCCGCTCGGCTACACCGGCTGGTTCTACACCTCGGTGGCGCTGTTGACCGGCGGGTTCTGGCTCTGGGAGGCACACGGCCTGCAGAACCGGGCCAAGGCCGGCGTGTCCGGTGCCAAGCTCAAGGAGATGCGGCTGTTCCACTGGTCGATCACCTATGTTTCGCTGCTGTTCGTCGCCGTCGCGGTGGACCCCTTCCTGCGCTGACACCGCTTCCGCTCCTGCCGACGGGCGGGCGACGTGGCCCATGCCACGTCGCCCGCCCGTCGCCAGTTGATCTACCCGTCGGTAGCATCCGTTGCATGGCAGAGACGGCAGACACCCAGCAGGTTGACGACAGCAAGCAGGCCGCCCGCGCGGAGCGCAGGGCAGCCAGGCTCGCCAAGCAGATCGGCGCCTTCGCCAAGGCGCACGGCGGCGCCGAGGGGCAGCTCGCGTACATCGGGCAGATGGGCACCCGCATCGTCCTGGTCGGCGGGGACGGCGGCTGGGGCGACCTCGTCGCACCGTCGTACGCGGTCGCCGAGAGCGCCACCGCGAAGGCCGGGATCACGATGCACGAGTCCTTCGACGGCGAGTTCGCCGCCAAGGTCCGCACCGGCCCCTACGAGTGGACGCGGATGGCCGGGATCCAGGTCGGCGGCCCGTCCAACAAGGCCTGACCGGCCGCCCGGGCCGCATCCGACGGCGTGCGGGGCGCACCCCGGTGGCGCAGGAGCAACACCTGACACCGGGTTCACCCGTTAGGACGTGTACACACACGTCGTCGCAGGGAGCCCCGGATGTCGCGTGGCATCGGTACGCGACCAAGCGCCGTCCGCCACCCAGCACCCGGCCGAGCGCATCGCGGAACTGCCGCGATGATCGCCTCCGGCAATGCGCGCAGGGTGTACGGGCTGGTGTGAAGGGCGGTCAGCCCTTGTCCTTGTCGGGGGCCTTCCCGTGGGCTTCGGCAGCCGGAGCGAAGCGGGCTCCCCGTTTCTCGGCCCAGCCGCGAAAACCGGACATGTGGGTGGGGGCCGAGAAATGACCCGGGTCCTCTCCCGTGCCCGTGCGCAGCAGTACGTACTGGCACCCCTGGCAGTGCTTGAGGTCCGGTCCCTGGGTACCCCCGGTCGCGTACACCCGATCCGCGAAGCGGGCTGCGCTGTCACGTTTTTGCATCGCGGTCCGGACCGAGGCGCGGGCGATCGTGGCCCCGAGCGGGATCAGGACGATCATCAACGCGAGTCGGCGCCACGAAAAGTTCGCGAACAGGACGATCAGACCGATGACGACGACCAGCGAGGGCAGCTCGGTTCCGACGCGGGGCAGCTCTGCCCGCGGGACGGGCATCTCGCACTTTCCGCTCTCCGCGAGCGAAAGACCACGGTGAAAGCACCGGACGCGGTCCTGTCCCGTACACGAACCCATGTCCCACCCCAGAGACCGGACGAACGATCTGTGACGGCCTTCATGGTGGGGCCGGAAGGCCGTGTTCCTTGAAACCGTGACGGGAAATGGCCGAAAGGGGAGGGGAAGCGAGCCGATCGCCGCCCTTGCGCTCAGCCGGCGGCCGCGGGCTCCGGCTGTTCGGCGGCGGGGACGGAGGCGA
Source organism: Streptomyces sp. NBC_01717 (assembly GCF_036248255.1). Lineage (NCBI taxonomy): Bacteria > Bacillati > Actinomycetota > Actinomycetes > Kitasatosporales > Streptomycetaceae > Streptomyces > Streptomyces sp. NBC_01717. The sequence goes on from NZ_CP109178.1 coordinate 6,982,246, forward strand.
CGGCCGAGGGGCGCTCGCGCAGCGACAGCAGGACCCGCAGGACCGCGATCCACACCAGGCACGAGCCGAGCATGTGCAGCCCGACCAGGATCTCCGGGGTGTCGGTGAAGTACTGGACGTAACCGATCACGCCCTGCGCCATCAGCACCAGGAAGAGATCACGGGTGCGGCGCTGCGGCCCGGCCGGCGCGTCGACGGCCTTCAGTACGAACCAGAGCGCCACCGTCAGCGCCACCACGACCCACGCGAGATCGGCGTGCAGCTGCGCGATCATCTTCCAGTCGAGCGGGATGCGGTGGACGTCGCTGGAGTCGCCCGCGTGCCGTCCGGCACCCGTGACGACCGTGCCGACCGCGATCAGCAGACCGGCCGCGATCGTCAGCAGCCAGGTCAGCTGTGAGACCGCCTTGCCCACCAGCGGACGGGGCTCGGCGTCGCCCTCACGGACCCGCTGCCAGGTCAGCACGGCGACCGTGAGCAGCGCTGTGGAGAGCAGGAAGTGCGCCGCGACGGTGTACGGGTTGAGGCCGACCAGCACCACGATGCCGCCGAGAACCGCATTGCCCATGACCACCCAGAACTGTGCCCAGCCGAGCCGGGTGAGGCTGCGCCGCCACGGCTTCGCCGAGCGGGCGGCGATGATCGTCCAGCCGACCGCCGCGCACAGGACGTACGTGAGCATCCGGTTGCCGAACTCGATGGCGCCGTGGAAGCCCATCGCGCTGGTCGCGGTCAGGGACTCGTCGGTGCACTTGGGCCAGGTCGGGCAGCCGAGGCCGGAGCCGGTGAGCCGGACGGCGCCGCCGGTCACCACGATGAGCACGGCCATCACGACGGCCGACATCGCCGCCCGACGGACCGTCCGGGGGGACGGAGTCCAGCGTTCGGCGATGCAGAGAAGCGGGTTCCGCGTGGCTTGAGCGACTGCGGCTCGGGTCAGCTTGGGCACGCGCACCATCGTAAGCGGCGGCTTGTGCAAGCTTTCACGAGGGGGACGAGTTACCCCGAACCGTCGGGCCGGAGCGGTCCGTCCGCGGTCATTCCCAGCGGAAGAACTTCGCCGCCGCGCCCAGCCCGAGCACCGCCCAGACCGCGAGGATCCCGAGATCCCGCCACGGCATCGAGGCGCCGTGCTGGAGCACGTCCCGCAGTCCGTCCGACAGGGCCGCGATCGGCAGCAGCCCGAGCGCCGACTGCACCGCGTCCGGGAACCTGTCCAGCGGCACGATGACCCCGCCGCCGACCAGCAGCAGCAGGAAGACGAGATTGGCGGCGGCGAGGGTCGCCTCCGCCTTCAGCGTTCCGGCCATCAGCAGCCCGAGCCCGGAGAAGGCCGCGGTGCCGAGTACGAGGAGCAGCAGGACGGCGAACGGGCTGCCGTGCGGTGACCAGCCGAGCGCGAACGCGATCGCGGTCAGCAGCACGACCTGCAGCACCTCGGTGACCAGCACGGAGAGGGTCTTGGCGGTCATCAGAGCCCAGCGGGGCAGCGGTGAGGCACCGAGCCGCTTGAGAACGCCGTAGCGCCGCTCGAAGCCGGTGCCGATCGCCTGGCCGGTGAAGGCGGTGGACATGACGGCGAGCGCGAGAATGCCGGGCGCCAGGAAGTCGACGGACCTGCCCGCGCCGGTGTCCACGATGTCGACCGCGCTGAACAGCACCAGCAGCAGCGTCGGAATGATCACCGTCAGGAGCAGCTGCTCGCCGTTGCGCAGCAGCATCCGCGTCTCCAGCGCGGCCTGCGCACCGATCATGCGGGGCAGCGGGGCGGCACCGGGCCGCGGGGTGTACGTACCGGCGCTCATGCGCGCAGCTCCTTGCCGGTCAGTTCCAGGAAGACGTCCTCCAGGGTGTGGCGCTCGACGGAGATGCCGTCCGGCATCACGCCGTGCTGCGCGCACCAGGAGGTGACGGTGGCCAGCAGCTGCGGGTCGACCTGGCCGCTGATGCGGTATGCGCCGGTGGTGAGCTCGGCCGCCTGCGTGCCGTCGGGCAGCGCTTTCAGCAGCGAGCCGAGGTCGAGACCGGGGCGGCCGGTGAAGCGCAGGGTGTTCTCGGCGCCGCCGCGGCAGAGCGTCTCCGGGCTGCCCTGGGCGATGACCCGGCCCGCGTCGACGATGGCGACATCGTCGGCGAGCTCCGCGGCCTCGTCCATGAAGTGGGTGGTGAGGACGACCGACACACCGTCGGAGCGCAGTTCCCGTACGAGATCCCAGGTGGAGCGGCGGGCCTGCGGGTCGAGGCCCGCGGTCGGCTCGTCCAGGAACACCAGCTCGGGGCGGCCGACGACGGCCATCGCCAGGGCGAGCCGCTGCTGCTGGCCGCCGGAGAGCCGCCGGTAGGTCGTACGGCCGCAGCTGCCGAGGCCGAGGCGCTCGATCAGGGCGTCGACGTCCAGCGGGTGGGCGTGGAGTTTCGCCATGTGGCGGAGCATCTCGTCGGCGCGTGCTCCGGAGTGGACACCACCCGACTGCAGCATCACGCCGATCCGGGGGCGGAGCGCGGCCGCGTCGGTGACGGGGTCGAGGCCGAGGACGCGGACGGTGCCCGCGTCGGGCCGGCGGTAGCCCTCGCAGGTCTCGATCGTGGTGGTCTTGCCGGCGCCGTTCGGGCCGAGGACGGCGGTGACCGTACCGGTGCGTATGCCCAGGTCGAGGCCGTCCACGGCGGTCTTGGTGCCGTACCGCTTCACCAGGCCACGGATCTGCACGACCGGCTCGTTCTTCATGGCCGGTAAGTCTAGGCAGCGGCCCGGCGGGCGAGTCCCCCGGGGCCTGATTAGGTAACCCTAAGTGACGAACTCCACCATTGATCGTTTCGGACCGTGGTTGTCACGGCCGGAGGAATTACGCAACAATGGCGTTGTGAAATACCAGGGCGAGGCTCCGCAGGAGGAACTCGCGACCGGCGAGCGCTCGACGCGCAACCGGGTCGCGCGCTCCATCCTGGACCACGGCCCGTCCACCGTCGCCGATCTGGCGAAGCGCCTGGGACTGACCCAGGCCGCCGTCCGCCGCCATCTGGACGCCCTCGTCTCCGACCGTGTCGTCGAGGCCCGCGAACAGCGGGTGTACGGGGCGCGGACCCGAGGCCGTCCGGCCAAGGTGTTCGCCCTGACCGACTGCGGCCGGGACGCCTTCGACCAGTCGTACGACAAGCTTGCCGCCGACGCTCTTCGCTGGATCGCCGAGACCGCGGGCGACGAAGCGGTCGTTGCCTTCGTCCGCGCCAGGGCGGCTGCCCAGTCGGTGGCCTACCGCAAGACGATCGACGCGGCAAACCCCGAGAAGCGCACAGAGGCGCTGGCCAAGGCCTTGTCGGCCGACGGGTACGCTGCTACGGCGCGAAGCGCGCCGGGCCCCCAGCAGGGCGAGCAGCTGTGCCAGCACCACTGCCCGGTCGCACATGTCGCCGAGCAGTTCCCGCAGCTGTGCGAGGCGGAGACGGAGATCTTCTCCAGCCTGCTCGGGACCCATGTGCAACGTCTGGCCACCATCGCCCACGGCGACGGGGTGTGCACGACGTTCGTACCGCGCGGCGGACCCGCAACCGCACAGACCACCACATCAGCATCTGCAAGCACTGCCGGGAGGAACCCCGCATGACGCTCCCCACGGAGACTGCCCACCCTGAGCTCGAGGGTCTGGGTACGTACGAATTCGGCTGGGCCGACTCCGACGCGGCAGGCGCGGCGGCCAAGCGCGGCCTCTCCGAGGCTGTCGTACGCGACATCTCGGCAAAGAAGAACGAGCCCGAGTGGATGCTGAAGCTCCGTCTCAAGGGGCTTCGCCTGTTCGACAAGAAGCCCATGCCGAACTGGGGCTCGGACCTGTCGGGCATCGACTTCGACAACATCAAGTATTTCGTGCGGTCCACCGAGAAGCAGGCGGAGTCCTGGGAGGACCTGCCCGAGGACATCAAGAACACATACGACAAGCTCGGTATCCCGGAGGCGGAGAAGCAGCGCCTGGTCGCCGGTGTCGCCGCGCAGTACGAGTCCGAGGTCGTCTACCACCAGATCCGTGAGGACCTGGAGGAGCAGGGCGTCATCTTCCTCGACACGGACACCGCGCTGAAGGAGCACCCGGAGCTCTTCAAGGAGTACTTCGGCACCGTCATCCCGGTCGGCGACAACAAGTTCGCCTCGCTGAACTCGGCCGTGTGGTCCGGTGGCTCGTTCATCTACGTGCCGAAGGGTGTCCAGGTCGACATCCCGCTGCAGGCCTACTTCCGTATCAACACGGAGAACATGGGCCAGTTCGAGCGGACGCTGATCATCGTCGACGAGGACGCCTACGTCCACTACGTCGAGGGCTGCACCGCGCCGATCTACTCCTCGGACTCGCTGCACTCCGCCGTTGTCGAGATCATCGTGAAGAAGGGCGGCCGCTGCCGCTACACGACGATCCAGAACTGGTCGAACAACGTCTACAACCTGGTCACCAAGCGCGCCGTGGCGTACGAGGGCGCGACCATGGAGTGGGTCGACGGCAACATCGGCTCCAAGGTCACCATGAAGTACCCGGCCGTCTACCTGATGGGCGAGCACGCCAAGGGCGAGACGCTCTCCATCGCCTTCGCGGGCGAGGGCCAGCACCAGGACGCCGGATCCAAGATGGTCCACATGGCGCCGAACACCTCCTCCAACATCGTCTCCAAGTCGGTGGCGCGAGGCGGCGGCCGTACCTCGTACCGCGGTCTGGTCGAGATCGGCGAGGGCGCTGCGGGCTCCAAGTCCAACGTGCTGTGCGACGCGCTCCTGGTCGACACCATCTCCCGCTCCGACACGTACCCGTATGTGGACGTCCGCGAGGACGACGTGTCCATGGGTCACGAGGCCACCGTCTCCAAGGTCTCCGAGGACCAGCTCTTCTACCTGATGAGCCGCGGTCTGACCGAGTTCGAGGCCATGGCCATGATCGTGCGCGGCTTCGTCGAGCCGATCGCGCGCGAGCTGCCCATGGAGTACGCGCTCGAGCTCAACCGGCTGATCGAGCTGCAGATGGAGGGTTCGGTCGGCTAGCACAGCCTGACGACCGAATACCCCGACTTTTGACAGAGAAAGCGAGCACTACGACAGCCATGGCTGAGGCTCAGAACATTCCGGCGGGGTCCACCACCACCGGGTCCATCGCGGTGGCCGCCGAGTCGACCGTCGCCACGCGCATGAGCGCGCCCCCGTCCTTCGACGTAGCGGACTTCCCGGTCCCGCACGGCCGCGAGGAGGAGTGGCGGTTCACGCCGCTGGAGCGGCTGCGCGGGCTGCACGACGGCACCGCCGTCGCGACCGGTGGCGCCGTCAAGGTCGCGGTGGAGGCCCCCGAGGGCGTCACCATCGAGACCGTCGGCCGTGACGACGCCCGGCTCGGCCGGGCCGGCACGCCGGTGGACCGCGTCGCCGCCCAGGCGTACTCGTCCTTCGAGCAGGCCTCGGTCATCACGGTCGCCAAGGAGGCCGTGCTCTCCGAGCCGATCCGGATCGCCGTGCACGGCGAGGGCGGTGTGGCCTACGCCCACCAGGTCGTCGAGCTGGGAGCCTTCGCCGAGGCCGTCGTCGTCATCGACCACACCGGTGACGCGGTCGTCGCCGGCAACGTCGAGTACGTCCTCGGTGACGGCGCGAAGCTCACCGTCGTCTGCGTCCAGGACTGGGACGACACCGCCGTCCACGTCGCCCAGCACAACGCGCTGATCGGCCGGGACGCCACCTTCAAGTCGATCGTCGTCACCTTCGGCGGTGACCTTGTCCGGCTCCACCCGCGGGTCGCCTACGCGGGCACCGGTGGCGAGGCCGAGCTCTTCGGTCTGTACTTCACCGACAAGGGCCAGCACCAGGAGCACCGCCTCCTGGTCGACCACAACACCCCGCACTGCAAGTCCAACGCCGTCTACAAGGGCGCGCTGCAGGGCCAGGACGCGCACGCCGTCTGGATCGGTGACGTCCTCATCCAGGCCAAGGCCGAGGGCACCGACACGTACGAGATGAACCGCAACCTGGTTCTCACGGACGGTGCGCGGGTCGACTCCGTGCCGAACCTGGAGATCGAGACCGGCGAGATCGTCGGCGCCGGTCACGCCTCCGCCACCGGCCGCTTCGACGACGAGCAGCTCTTCTACCTGATGTCCCGCGGCATCCCGGCCGAGGAGGCCCGCCGACTCGTCGTGCGCGGTTTCTTCGCCGAGCTCGTCCAGCAGATCGGTCTGCCGGACGTCGAGGCCCGTCTGCTCGACAAGATCGAGGCCGAGCTGAAGGCTTCCGTCTGATGGCCTTCGTCAAAGTCTGTGCGCTGAGCGAGCTGGAGGAGGACACCCCGAAGCGGGTGGAGCTCGACGGTACGCCGGTCTCCCTGGTCCGCACCGAGGGCGAGGTGTTCGCGATCAACGACATCTGCTCGCACGCGAACGTCTCACTGTCCGAGGGAGAGGTCGAGGACTGCATGATCGAGTGCTGGCTGCACGGCTCCAGCTTCGACCTGCGCACCGGCAAGCCGTCCGGCCTTCCCGCGACGCGCCCCGTCCCCGTATACCCCGTCAAGATCGAAGGGGACGATGTGCTCGTCTCCGTCACCCAGGAGTCCTGAGTCACCCATGGCAACGCTTGAAATCCGCGACCTGCACGTCTCCGTCGAGGCCGACAACGCCACGAAGGAGATCCTCAAGGGCGTCGACCTGATCGTGAAGCAGGGCGAGACCCACGCCATCATGGGCCCCAACGGGTCCGGCAAGTCGACCCTCGCGTACTCCCTCGCGGGTCACCCCAAGTACACGATCACCAGCGGCACGGTGACCCTGGACGGCGAGGACGTCCTGGCGATGACCGTCGACGAGCGCGCCCGCGCCGGCCTCTTCCTGGCCATGCAGTACCCGGTCGAGATCCCCGGTGTCTCGGTCTCCAACTTCCTGCGTACCTCCGCCACCGCCGTCCGCGGCGAGGCGCCCAAGCTGCGTACCTGGGTGAAGGAGGTCAAGGAGACGATGGCCGACCTCCAGATGGACCCGGCGTTCGCCGAGCGCAACGTCAACGAGGGCTTCTCCGGCGGTGAGAAGAAGCGCCACGAGATCCTTCAGCTGGAGCTCCTCAAGCCGAAGGTCGCGATCCTCGACGAGACCGACTCCGGCCTGGACGTCGACGCCCTGCGCGTCGTCTCCGAGGGCGTCAACCGGGTCCGCGAGACCGGCGAGGTCGGCACACTGCTGATCACGCACTACACGCGGATCCTCCGTTACATCAAGCCCGACTTCGTACACGTCTTCGCCAACGGCCGTATTGCCGAGTCCGGCGGCGCCGAGCTCGCCGACAAGCTGGAGAACGAGGGCTACGAGGCATATGTGAAGGGTGGCGCTTCCGCGTGACACAGCTGCCGGGCCTCCTCGACACCGAGGCGATCCGCAAGGACTTCCCCCTGCTGGATCGTACGGTCCACGACGGGAAGAAGATCGTTTACCTGGACAGCGCGGCGACTTCGCAGAAGCCGCGCCAGGTGCTCGACGCTCTCAGTGAGTACTACGAGCGGCACAACGCCAACGTCCACCGAGGTGTGTACACGATCGCGGAGGAGGCCACGGCGCTGTACGAAGGCGCCCGTGACAAGGTCGCCGCGTTCATCAACGCGCCGAGCCGCAACGAGGTGATCTTCACCAAGAACGCCTCGGAGTCGCTCAACCTGGTGGCGAACATGCTCGGCTGGGCCGACGAGCCCTACCGGGTGGACCACGAGACCGAGATCGTCATCACGGAGATGGAGCACCACTCCAACATCGTGCCGTGGCAGCTGCTCTCGCAGCGCACCGGCGCGAAGCTGAAGTGGTTCGGCATCACCGACGACGGCCGCCTCGACCTGTCCAACATCGACGAGATCATCACGGAGAAGACGAAGATCGTCTCCTTCACGCTGGTCTCCAACATCATGGGCACGATCAACCCGGTCGAGAAGATCATCCGCCGTGCCCAGCAGGTCGGCGCGCTGGTCTGCATCGACGCCTCGCAGGCCGCCCCGCACATGGTGCTCGACGTGCAGGCGCTGCAGGCCGACTTCGTGGCCTTCACCGGTCACAAGATGGTCGGTCCGACCGGCATCGGTGTGCTCTGGGGCCGCCACGAGCTGCTGGAGGACCTGCCGCCGTTCCTCGGTGGTGGCGAGATGATCGAGACCGTGTCGATGCACTCGTCGACATACGCCCCGGCACCGCACAAGTTCGAGGCGGGTACGCCCCCGATCGCGCAGGCCGTCGGCCTCGGCGCGGCCGTGGACTACCTCTCGGCGATCGGCATGGACAAGATCTTCCAGCACGAGCACGCGATCACCGAGTACGCGGTGAAGCGTCTCCTGGAGGTCCCGGACCTCAAGATCATCGGTCCGGCCACCGCGGAGGACCGCGGCGCCACGATCTCGTTCACGCTCGGCGACATCCACCCGCACGACGTGGGCCAGGTCCTCGACGAGCAGGGCATCGCGGTCCGGGTCGGACACCACTGCGCACGGCCGGTCTGCCTGCGGTACGGAATTCCTGCGACGACGCGAGCGTCGTTCTATCTGTACTCCACGCCTGCCGAGGTCGACGCCCTGGTGGACGGTCTGGAGCATGTACGGAACTTCTTCGGCTGAGGGTTGACTGGTGAAGCTTGATTCGATGTACCAGGAAGTGATCCTGGACCACTACAAGCACCCCCACGGGCGTGGCCTGCGGGACGGCGACGCCGAGGTGCACCACGTCAACCCGACGTGCGGCGACGAGATCACGCTCCGGGTGAGATACGACGGCGAGACCATCGCCGACGTGTCGTACGAGGGCCAGGGCTGCTCCATCAGCCAGGCCTCCGCCTCCGTGCTGAACGAGCTGCTGGTCGGCAAGGAGCTGGGCGACGCGCAGAAGATCCAGGAAACCTTCCTGGAGCTGATGCAGTCGAAGGGCCAGCTGGAGCCGGACGACGCGATGGAGGAGGTGCTGGAGGACGCGGTCGCGTTCGCCGGCGTCTCGAAGTACCCGGCCCGGGTCAAGTGCGCGCTGCTGAGCTGGATGGCGTGGAAGGACGCGACGGCGCAGGCGCTGTCCGAAGGGAAGACGGCATGAGCGACAACGAGACTCTCACCACCAAGCCGGCCTCCGAGGAGGAGGTCCGCGAGGCCCTGTACGACGTCGTCGACCCCGAACTGGGCATCGACGTCGTCAACCTGGGCCTGATCTACGGCATCCACATCGACGACGCCAACATCGCCACCCTCGACATGACGCTGACGTCCGCGGCCTGCCCGCTGACCGATGTCATCGAGGACCAGGCGAAGTCCGCGACCGACGGCATCGTCAGTGAGCTGCGGATCAACTGGGTCTGGATGCCGCCGTGGGGCCCGGACAAGATCACGGACGACGGGCGCGAGCAGCTGCGTGCCCTCGGCTTCAACGTCTGAGTCACATGCATGGCCGAACGGCCCCCGGCGGAAGCCGGGGGCCGTTCGGCGTTGTTCGTCCGCCGTACGCATGGTGTGTGCCCGCCGTAGGCGCGGGAACCGGAGCGCCGCGTCCGCCGCCGTGCAGAACTCCGCCGACACGCGCTACCTCACCGGGCCCTCGGACGCCTCGGCCGCCGTCGAGGAGAGGTAGGCGGCCGACAGAGGCGGTCATCGGCACGCCGATCGGGGGACGGTACGGAGGCGAAGGACCTCGACCACGCCGAGTGGAAGAAGTCCCGTTCCGTCTGGTTCACCGTCAGCAGCTGACGAACGGGCACGGCTTCGCGTTTTTTCATGGGAAACGGCCATGTCCACCGGGCAGACTGGTGGGCATGGCCGTTTCCTTTTACTCCATCGTCGTCGACGCCCACGATCTGCCGTCGCAGGCCCGGTTCTGGTGCCGGGTGCTCGACTGGAAGATGCTCTTCGAAGCCGACGACGAAATCGTCATCGGCGCCGACAAGGACGCCGTGCCCGGTATCACTTTCGTCCCCGTACCGGAGGGGAAGGCGGTGAAGAACCGGCTGCACATCGATCTCGCCCCCGATGACCAGGCCGTGGAGGTCGCGCGGATCATCGGCCTCGGGGCCACCCGGGCGGACGTCGGCCAGCGCGCCGATGCGAGCTGGGTGGTGCTGGCAGACCCCGAGGGGAACGAATTCTGCGTGCTGAGCCCGAAGAACTCGCTCATCGACTGAGAGCCGCCTGCACCCGAAACCGGGTCGGGCCCGTGAGCGCGGGCCCGACCCGCGCTCACGGACCGAACTGCGGGGGTACGGCAGCGGCTTCGGCGAGCACCGGGCCCAGGTTCTCGTTGCGCATCCGGCGGTCGACGTACAGCAGACCGGTCACCAGCTGCGGGAACGTCGCCGAGACGAGCTGGCTGACCAGCTGTCCCAGCAGCGTCGCCACCAGGTAGCCGCTCATGGCGACAACGACCGCTGCCGCATTCGGGTCGGAGCCCAGGCTCTCCATGCCGATCACGCCGGGGAACATGCCGAGGATCGAGAACGGCAGCTGGATGATGTAGCTCGCCACGGCAGCCATGAGCATGGCCAGCAGCGAGATGCCGAAGATCCGCCACCAGTCACCGCGCACCAGCTGCGACGAGCGGCGCAGCGCGGCGATCGGGCGCTGCCCCTCGAAGACCGCGGCCGCGGGGGCCAGCGAGAACTTCACCCAGAGCCAGATCGCCAACGGGGCGGTGGCCAGAGCGCCCAGGATGCCCAACGAGATCGCCACCCCGCTGCCGGATCCGCTGTCCAGGGTGATGAAGGCGATCATCATGGCGATGAAGGCGACCATCATGAGCACCATCGGGATCACCGCGACCAGGGAGGTCAGGAGCACCGTGCCGATCACGGCCGGGACCCGCGCCCAGGCCCGGCGCCAGATGATGCCGAAGGTGGTCGGCCGGCCCAGAACCGCGTCCTGCAGAACCGCCGGAACCGTCGCATACATCATGGCCGTGGCGGTCATCAGCGCCAGGACGGCCACCAGCCAGACGGCGCCGAAGGCGATCACCAGCGGAACGATGTCCTCCGTGCGCGGGCTCTCCTCCGAGGAGAGCTCTATGACCCGGTGCAGAGGGTCACTGACCGCGGAGTACGCGATCGCGACCGCCGCCCCGACCACGACCAGTGCCCCGCCGTACACGGCCGCGCCCACGCCGAACAGCTGCTTCCAGTAGCGGCCCATCGTGGAGAAGGCTCCACCGAGTATGTCCCCGAGGCCGAGGGGCCGAAGTGGTATCACCCCGGGCTTCGGCGGCGGCATCCAGCCGCCGCCCCATCCCGGTGGCCCGGGAGGCCCCCCGTACGGCGCTCCTCCGTACGGTGCGCCGCCCCCGGGCACACCGCCGCCCCACCCTGCGTCCTGCGCCACTGCTGCTCCGTCGTCTGTTGTCGTTGCTGTGTACCGGTCGGGACACCGTAGCGGTCCGGACCCGGGAGCGGGTCCCGGCCGGCGGCACAGGCCGCTGCGGGCCGGGCATTCCGGGTCGGGCCAATCGTTGTGTACAGATGTACGCAACGATGCGTACACTCGTACACATGGGATACGGGCTGCTGGCCGCGGCCATCGCGGCGGAGGTGGCCGGGACGACGGCCATGAAGTACAGCGAGGGCTTCACCCGGCTGTGGCCCTCGCTCATCACCGTCGCCGGCTATCTGCTGGCCTTCTCGCTGCTCGCGCAGACACTCAAGACACTGTCCATGGGCACCGCGTATGCCATCTGGGCCGGGATCGGCACGGCCGCGGTCGCCACCATAGGCATCCTGTTCATGGGGGAGTCCGGCAACCCGGTCAAGGTGGCGGGCATCGCCCTGGTCATCGCCGGTGTGGTGGTGCTCAACCTGGGCGGAGCCCACTGATGGCCCGCCGCTACGACCCCGAGCGACGCGGTCGCATCATCGACGCGGCGATCCGGGTGGTGGGCGCCAAGGGCATCGCCGGGCTCAGCCACCGCTCCGTCGCCGCCGAGGCCGATGTGCCGCTCGGCTCGACGACGTATCACTTCGCCTCGCTCGACGAGCTGCTGATCGCCGCGCTGCGCCGGTCGAACGAGAACTTCGCCCGCGCCATGCGGGAGAGCGAGGCGCTTCTCGCGCCGGACGCGGACCTCGCCGAGGAGCTGGCCCGGCTCCTGGGGGAGTGGTTCTCCGGCGGGCGTGGGCGACCGGAGCTGGAGTACGAGCTGTATCTTGCGGCGCTGCGCCGGCCCGCGCTGCGGCCCGTCGCCGCCGAGTGGACGGACGGTACCGCCGAGCTGCTCGGCGGACGCACCGACCCGGCCACCGCGCGGGCGTTGACAGCGCTGATGGACGGGATCTGTCTGCAGGTGCTGCTGACGGGCGGGACGTACGACGCGGCGTACGCGCGGGAGATGCTGGCCCGGATCATCGGCTGACCCGGGCCGGCCAGGCAGGGCGGCTCCGAGGTGGGTGGGCGTCGGCGCATCGCTCATCGGCAGGCCGGGGGCGACCGGCCGGTTCAGCCGCCGACCGCCGTCAGTGCCGCCCGCACGCTCGCCTCGATGTCCGTGATCGGATACAGCGCCTCGCGGACCGTCCGGTCCCGGTCCACCACCAGCGTCAGCCGCTTCAGCCGGCTGACCCCGGCGACCCGGAACGTCGGCAGGCGCAGCGCTGCCGTCAGCTCCAGCTCCGCGTCGGACAGCAGCGGGAAGCGCAGCCCCTCCGCGTCCGCGAACGCCCGCTGCTCGTCCGGGCGTTGGGTGGAGACTCCGTGCACGCTCGCCCCCGCCGCCGTGAACTCGGCCAACTGGTCGCGGTACGTACAGGATTCGAGGGTGCAGCCGCGCGCGCCCGGGATCCCCGCCCAGCCGGGCGGATAGGCGTCCCGGCGGGCGTAAGCGCCCGGAAAGCAGTACAGGACGGTGTACGGGGTGTCGGCGACCGGGTCGCTCAACACGCCGTAGCTGTCGAGGAGTTCCAGCTCGGGCAGGCGTGTGCCCACCAGTGCGTGCACCCGCGCCGCCTCCCGGGACGCCTCCGTGGTCGTCGCCATCGTCTCTCCGTCTCCCGTAACCCAGGTGTCGCCCCAGTCCTGGAGCGCGATCAGCACAGGCAGCAGTGCCCGACCGCGCGGGGTGAGCCGGTACTCGTACCGGGCCGGGCGGTCCTGGTACGGCTCCCGGGTCAGAACTCCCGCGTCGACCAGCAGGCGCAGCCGCTCGGCGAGCACCTTGCGGGACATGCCCAGCTCCTGCTGGAGCGCGTCGAAGCGGTGCACCCCGCGCGCGGTGTCCCGCACGATCAGCAGGGTCCACCAGTCGCCGACGACATCGAGGGCCTGGGCGATCGCGCAGTCGGCGTCGGCCAGGCTGGTGCGCTGCGGCATTGCTTCGTCTTCTTCCGTTCTTTTCCCATGGATTGACCCGCGGTAAGCATGCTGCCATAGTCCGTTCCCAAGGGGAACTCACTGGGGAGGGTGCTGGGGATGGGGATGCTGCGGAACGTGCCGCGGACGGTGCGGCTGTTGGCCTTCGGCGCCTTCCTCAACGGAGTCGTCAGCTTCACCTTCGTCTATCTCTTCGTCTATCTGACCGGACCGCGCGAACTGACCGTCCCGCAGGCAGGAGTGATCGCGGGCATCGGCGGGGTCGGCCTGGTCGCAGGGAACTTCACCGGCGGCTGGTTCGGCGACCACTACGGCCACCGCCGGATGCTCCTCGCGGGCGCGCTGGTGAGCGGCGCGGCGCTCGTCACCCTGCCGCTCCTGCCGGTCGCTGCGATGTACGGGGTGCTGCCGCTCGCGCAGTACGCGGCCGGCGTCGTACGCGCCGCCAACTCCGCACTCGTCGCCGTCTCCGTGCCCGAGGGTGGCCGACGCCAGAGCTTCGCCGTGATGCGCGCCGGCAGCAACGCGGGCTTCACCGTCGGCCCACCGCTCGGCGCGCTGATCGCCGCCCACTTCTCGTACGACTGTCTGTTCGTCGTCGACGGCCTCGGGACGCTGCTCTTCGCCGTGTACGCAGCGAAGGTGCTCCCGGCCCGCGGCAGCGTACACACCCGGCCGGCCCACAACCCCGACGCGCCCGGGCTCCTGCGGGAGCTGCGGGCAAGGCCGGCGGTGCCGGTGCTGCTCGCCGCGATCCTCTGCGTGGACCTCGTCTATCGGCAGCAGTACTCGACCCTGCCGGTCTTCCTCGCCGACCACGGCCGCAGCACCCAGTTCTACGGCTGGCTGCTCGCCATCAACGGCGGCGTCATCCTCTGCCTCGAACTCCCCGTGACGCACGCGCTGCGCCGACGGGCGCCGCTGAGCATCGTCGGCGTCGGTCTGTTGCTGGTGGGGCTGGGGTTCGCGGCACTGATCCCGGGGGCGGGGGTGCTGTTCGCCGTCACCATGATGGCGTCGGTGACCGCGGGCGAGATCCTCTACAAGACCACCGCCACGGCATACGTCGCCGACCAGGCACCCGCCCATGCGCAGGGCCGCTTCCAGAGTCTGTACGCGGGCGCCTCCATCAGCGGGCAGGTGCTGGCGCCACCGCTCGGCGGCGCGCTCTACGCCACCGCGCCGGAGCTGCTCTGGCCGGCCTGTGCGCTGCTGGCGGGCGGCGCGGGCCTCGCGGTGCTGGCGGCGCGGCGGCTGAGAGGGCCCCGGGCGGGAACCGCGCGGGGGCCGGTGCGCGACGCGCCTGCCGGGCAGGCGCCACCCGTACGGCAGGCACAGTCCGGGTGACCGGATCGTGCGAGGGCGGCGGGGGCCGCGCGGTGACCGTCCGGCGAGACCGGTTGGCTCCGGCGGGGCCTCGCCGGTTAGGTTTCGTGTCATGACCGACACGACTTCTCGCACCACCGGCGCCGTCGCCGCCGGCCTCGCCACCATCGCCGGCGACGGTTCCGTTCTCGACACCTGGTACCCCGCCCCCGCGCTCACCGCCGAGCCCGGCCCGGCCGGAACCGAGCGGCTCACCCCCGACCTCGCAGTGAACCTGCTCGGTGAGGGTGCGGCCAAGGCCATCGGCGTGGACGCCCGCCGCGGTGTCGAGATCGTCGCCGTCCGTACGGTCATCGCCTCGCTCGACGACAAGCCGCTCGATGCGCACGACGCGTACCTGCGCCTGCACCTCCTCTCGCACCGCCTCGTCCAGCCGCACGGCCAGAACCTGGACGGCCTCTTCGGCCTCCTCACCAACGTCGCCTGGACGTCGCTGGGTCCGGTCGCCGTCGACGACCTGGAGCACGTGCGGCTGAACGCCCGCGCCGACGGCCTGCACCTCCAGGTCACCTCGGTCGACAAGTTCCCCCGGATGACGGACTACGTCGCACCGAAGGGCGTCCGGATCGCCGACGCCGACCGGGTCAGGCTCGGCGCGCACCTCGCCGCCGGTACGACCGTCATGCACGAGGGCTTCGTCAACTTCAACGCCGGCACGCTCGGCACGTCGATGGTCGAGGGCCGCATCTCCGCGGGCGTCGTCGTCGGCAACGGCTCCGACATCGGCGGCGGCGCCTCCACGATGGGCACCCTCTCCGGCGGCGGCAAGGAGCGCATCGTCATCGGCGAGCGCTGCCTGATCGGCGCCGAGGCCGGCGTCGGGATCGCGCTCGGCGACGAGTGCGTCGTCGAGGCCGGTCTGTACGTCACCGCCGGTACGCGCATCACGCTGCCGGACGGCCAGATCGTCAAGGCGCGCGAGCTCTCCGGCGCCTCGAACATCCTGTTCCGCCGCAACTCGGTCACCGGCGCCGTCGAGGCCCGCCCGAACAATGCGGTGTGGGACGGCCTGAACGACGTTCTGCACAACCACAACTAGCGTGTAGCTGCCAGGAGTTCCTCGTACGCCCTCCGCAGCCCGTCGGTCGCCTCGCGCCCGGCGGGCTGCAGTGGTTCCCGGACCGGGCCCGCGTCGAGCAGCGCCTTGACCGTCACGGTGCCGGGCAGACCCGACGCCATCATCAGCTCGGCCAGGGGCGCAGTCAGCCGATTGAGCCGGGCGGCCGCCGCGGTGTCCCCGGCGTCGAACGCGTCCAGGACCGCCCGCAGTTGCCGGGGCGCCACATTGGCGACCGTGCTGACATAGCCCGCCGCGCCCACCGCGTACAGCGGCAGGTTGAGCTCCTCGCAGCCCGAGTAGTACGCGAGCGAGGTCGCGCCCATCACCTTTGTCGAGCCGAGCAGGTCGTACGCGCAGTCCTTCACCGCCACGATGCGCGGGTGCTCGGCCAGCCGCAGCAGGGTCGCCGGCTCGATACGGGTGCCGGTGCGGCCGGGGATGTCGTACAGCATCAGCGGAATGCCGGTCGCGTCCGCGACGCGACCGAAGTGCGCCTCGACGGCGGCCTGCGGGGGTCTGCTGTAGTACGGCGTCACGACCAACAGCCCGTCCGCGCCGGCCTGTTCGGCCTGTTGCGCCAGCTGCACGGTGTGTCGGGTGTCCGCACTGCCGACCCCCGCGACGAGCGGTACGCCGTCGCCGACGGCTTCCCGGACCGCGCGCAGCAGTGCGGTCTTCTCGGCGCCGGTGGTGGTCGGGGACTCGCCGGTGGTTCCGCTGAGCACCAGGCCGTCGCAGCCGTCGGCGACGAGGCCGGCGGCATGCTTCCCGGCTGTCTCCAGGTCCAGGTCGCCGTCGGCGGTGAACGGAGTGATCATGGCGCAGAGGGCGCGACCGAAGGGGGCTACGGATGCTGTCATGTCCGAAGTGTCGGATGGCGGGACCGTAAAGGTCTACTTAGTTCTTCTTGGGGTGAAGGGGAAGGAGCGCTGAACAATGGTCGTACGAGCCCCGTCTGCGCTCTGGCATGATCGAACGCCTATGCGGCAGGCCGACACGGGGGCGGGTGCATGAGCATGCAGGAAACGGCGAGTACGGGGAACGGGACGCGCAGAGCGGTGGCGGCCGTGTGCTTGGCCGGGGCATTGACCCTGTCGCTGTCGGGATGTGCCGGATTGTTCGTGCCGGCGGGCGAGGGGGAGCCGGTGCCGACGCCGAGCGTCTCGCAGACACCCGGCCGGATGCACGCGGAGAAGCTGCAGCCGGGTGACCTGTCCACCGCCCCGCCCGCCACCGGCGACGTGCCCAGCCCAGCCCCGCCGCCGAGCGCCGCCAGCCGGGCCGACTGCCCGTCCTCCGGCCTCGTCGTGGACATGGGAGAGGTGCAGGCCGCACTGGGCCACCGGGCTGTGGGACTCACCCTCACCAACTGCGGCAGCAAGCCGTACCGGGTCGACGGCTACCCGTCCGTCCGGGTCCTGGACGCCCAGGGCGAACCGCTGCCGGTCAAGGTGAACCCGGGCTCCTCGTACATGGGAACCGACCCGGGTCCGAAAGAGATCATGCTGAAGCCGGGGAAGTCTCTGCACTCGCTGCTCGCCTGGGTCTCCACCGCGACCGGCGGCGACCTCATCGAGGGCGACGCGCTGGAGATCGCACCCGCCCCGGGGCTGGAGGCGCGCACCTTCCCGTTGCAGGGGAGCGACGTACGGCTGCTCGACGAGCTGAACATGACCGCCTGGCGCACCGCCTCGCCCCAGTAGCGCCGCCGGGGCGGCTCAGAGGGCGAGCTTGAAACCTTCGTGGCTGCGGTCGAAGCCCAGCGACTCGTAGAACCGGTGCGCCTCGGCACGCCGCTTGCTGCTGGTCAGCTGCACCAGCGCGCACCCCCGCAGCCGGGCCCGGTCGACGACCTGCTTCATCAGCTCCCGCCCCAGCCCACCGCCCCGCCGGTCCGCCCTGATCCGCACCGCCTCGATCAGCGCCCGCTCCTCGCCGCGCTTCCCGAGCCCCGGTATGTACGTGGCCTGCAGACAGCCCAGCACGGTGTCGCCGTCCACCAGCACGAGCATCTCGTTGCGCGGATCGCTCTCGATATCGGCGAAGGCTCTCTCGTACGCCTCGTCGACCACGACCGAGGCCGGCTCGACGACCCGGTTCTCGTCTGCGAGGAGCGCGAGGACGGCGGGCAGGTCGTCGCGGGTGGCGGTGCGAAGGATCACGCCCCGGAGTCTGGCACGGGCACCTGAGCGCTCAGCGGCCGGATACGGTCCGACCGCGCGGCCGGGCTCAAACGTGAAGCCGGTGGTTGACCTCGAGCGTGCTTGACGTATCAGGGTGTTCCTCAGCGGCGCACCGCAGGGGTGCCCCGGTGAGGAGGGCCGTCATGAGCGTGCAGTTCGAGTCCCGTCCCGATGTCGCCCGGGGCGACGTGGGCCTCGTCAAGGCCGGCACCTGGGACGTCGGCACCCCCGCGCGGCAGCGGCAGGCGGTCGAGGCCATCCGTGAG
This sequence comes from Streptomyces sp. NBC_01717, assembly GCF_036248255.1. Lineage (NCBI taxonomy): Bacteria > Bacillati > Actinomycetota > Actinomycetes > Kitasatosporales > Streptomycetaceae > Streptomyces > Streptomyces sp. NBC_01717. The sequence continues at coordinate 7,000,451 of NZ_CP109178.1, forward strand.
GCGTGGGGCAGCCGGGACTGGCCGCACCCGGGGCTGCTCTCCTACACCGTGCACGCCGGGGACGACGGGAAGACGCTGTTCCACTACTCGCAGTGGAGTGGTGAGGGCGCATATCAGGAGTTCTTCGCGAACGGACGGGATGCACGCAACGCCGACATCGATGCCGCCGTGCCCGGGATCCGCCGGCTCGGGCCGCACACGTACGAGCTCTACCGCTCCACGGCACCGAGCGACGGCGACGCCCGTGCGCCAGGATGCGTCGTGATCGTCGACGTCGAGTTCGACGGGCCGGACAAGGCGCGTCAACGGGACTGGGTGGACACCGTGTTCGAGGCGCTCGGTACGGACCCGGCGCCCGCCCCCGGCGGCATCTCCGGGCACTTCCATGTGAGCGTCGACGGGACCCGCGTACTCAACTACGCGGAATGGGCGAGCGCGCAGGCGCACATCGACGCGCTCGCCGCTCCCGGTGACGGCGTCGGGTCGAGGACACCGCAGTGGGAGCGGGTGCAGTCCTACCCGGGGGTGAGCGGCGGCGGTGTGCACCGTTACTCGCCGGCGCTCAGTCTGCGGGCGGCCGAGTAGCCGGCGAGGACCGGGGGCCACGGGCGCAAGCGCGACGCCTGCGGACCGGCGGTGGTTCGGGCGGACGACGCGGGAGGCCGCACGGCCTCCGGGGAGCGCGGGAGGCGGATGAGGGGTGTCGGACGCGTCGATTCCCGGGCTGTGCAGGGCAGTTGTCGAGGTGCGCCGGGTGACCGGCCGCCGTCCGTCGTAGGGGCCGAGTGGCATGGGCGAAATGCGTCTACGCTTGGTCGGCCTGGGACCACCACCCCCTGCGGGTCGGTCCGAGCCCGTACCCCCGTACGTCCGAGGAGAACCACCTGATGTCCGCAGAGCGCCCATTCCTGCCACCGGTACGGCTGCACTCCGAGGCGGAGCTGGCCCGGGACGCGCTCGCCGCGCCGCTGCTCGCCCGGGCCGTCCGGCTCGCCCGCTGGGCGGGACCCGGGACCCGGGTCGGCGCCGGCGGCGAGCTCGTCGAGGCGCAGCTGCCCGCCGCGGCCGAGCACCTCGGCCTGGCGGCGGACGAGGACGGTGCCGCGGAGGCCAGTGAGGCGTGGCGCCTCGCGGTCGACACCGGACTCCTCGACGTCCACGACCCGGAGGGCGACGACGCCGGAGACGACGCCGAGGGGACCGTCAGCGCGGGCGAGAACCTGGGGCTGCTGACCGGCGGCTCCCCGCAGGACGTCCTCACGATCTGGCTCGACGGCCTGGAGGCCGTGCACGCCGACGCCACCGCACCCGTCTTCGACGATTTCGCCGATCTCGTCGGCGAGGACGGCTCGATCGACTTCGACTCCCTGGAGTGGGACCCGGAGGCGGAAGCCGAATTCCTCGACGGCGTGCTCGGCAACCTGTATCTGCTCACGGTCGGCGACGGCAGCGAGGGCGAGGCTGCCGTACCGCTGCCCGCGCTCGCCGCGTCGATGATCGTGCCCGACGAGATGGGCGAGCCCACCGACGACATCCTGGAACAGGTGTCGGAGGCGATGATGCGCCTCGACGACCAGTTCCGGCTTCTCGAACCGATCGGCATCGTCGCCTACCGGCCGGTGGACGAGACGCTGCTCGTCGAGGAGGGCGAGGAGGCCCAGCCGCCCGCCGACGACGAGGACGTCAGCCGGTACGGCATGGTGCGGCTGACCCCCCTCGGCCTGTACGGCATCCGGGCCCGGATGCTGGAGGCCGGCGTCGATGCCCCGGCGATCGGCGATCTCGCTGACAAGGGCGCGGACACGCTCCTCGGCGGCATCGCGTACTACCCGGAGACGGCGGCGCGCAGCGAGGTCGAGCAGTGGCTCGCCCGCCGCGGCGCGGACGGGGCCGCGGGCGAACTGCTGGACGCGGCACGCGGCGCGGACCAGCAGGCCCCGTTGCGCAGGCTGCACTGTCAGCAGGCGCTCGCCCTGGTCGGCGCGGAGGCCGAGCCCGCGGTCCGTGCGGTGCTCGACGATGCGGAGCTGGGTGGCCTCGCCCGGGTCTGGCTCGCCGAGCGCGGCGCGGCGGATGTACCCGCGCCGCCGGAGTCGATGATCTTCTGGCTCGCCATCGACACGATCGCCGCCCAGCTGGAGGCGGAGGGTGATCTGGACGAGCTCCAGGGGCTGGTCGAGGGGCTCTCCGGCCAGCACAGCGGGTTCTTCGACGAGGCGTGGCGGGTGGCGCACCCGGCGACGGCGGACGTCCTGGAGGCGATGGGGCGGCTGCACAGCGACAAGCAGCAGGCGAAGGAAGCGCGGAAGGCGGCGTTCAAGGCGCGGTCGCGTTCGGGCGGCTGAGCGGGGCGGCCGGGCGCCGAGCCGTCGAGTCGGGCAGTCGGGCAGTCGGGCAGTCGAGCGGAGGGCGGCGGTAGCGACTCTGTGAAGGTTCACAGGAAGGATGTCGCTCGAAGACGCCTGCAGTTCAACTGGTGTTGGTGCGGGGGCGGGAGCGTGAGCCCGCAAACACCCGTCCCAGCAGCTCCAGGAGTTCGTGATGCCCTTCACGCGCAGGGAATTCACCAAGCAGTCCGCCCTCACCGGCGCGGGCATCGCCCTGACCGGTACCGTCGCCGCACTGGCCACCGCGCCTGGTGCCCTCGCCGCGCAGGAGTCCGGTCACGACCACGACGACCACCACGGTCATGACCACGGACACGGTCACAGCCACGAGCCCGGCTACGGTCCGCTGGTCTCCGACCCGAAGGGCATACTCGCGCTGCCCGCCGGATTCTCGTACCGCATCGTCACCCACAGCGGTGTCACCAAGCTGGAATCCGGCGAGTACACCCCCTCCAACCACGACGGCACAGCCGCCTTCGAGGGCCCGCGCGGCGTCACCCTGCTCGTCAACAACCACGAACTGAGCGGCACCCGGGCCGGCTGGGAGCACCCCGTCCCGCTCACCGAGGGCCTCGTCTACGACCCGATCGCCGCCGGTGGCTGCACCGTCGTGGAGACCCGCCGCGACGGCCGCACCGCCGAGTGGGTCGGCATCGCCGGCACGTCCACCAACTGTGCCGGTGGCGCCACCCCGTGGGGCACCTGGCTCACCTGCGAGGAGACCGAGGACAAGGCCGGCAAGAACGGTCTGCTCAAGGACCACGGCTACGTTTTCGAGGTCGACCCGTACGACGAGCGCGCCAACCGCGACCCGCGCCCGATCAAGGCGTTCGGCCGGTACGCCCACGAAGCTGTCGTCATCGACCCCAAGCTCGGCCACGCCTTCCTGACCGAGGACGCGGCCGGCCCCAACGGGCTGCTCTACCGCTGGGTTCCGCCGCACGGCTTCAAGCACGGCCGCGGCAAGCTGCGCACGCTCGCGGACGACGCCGGTGTCCTCCAGGCCACCAAGTGCTTCGACAAGAGCGGCAAGTTCGTCGACGACCTGTCCCGCGCCACGAAGATCGGCACGGTGTACGGCGTGGACTGGGTGGACGTCGTCGACCGCGACGCCAAGACCGTCTCCGTGCGCAAGCAGTTCGGTGACCAGGACGTCACCCGCGCCCGCAAGCTCGAAGGCATGTGGTGGGGTGACGGCGGCGTCTACATCGTCTCCTCGTTCGCCCGCGAGGAGAGCCCCGTCCAGCACGACGGCCAGGTCTGGTTCTACGACCCGAAGCGCCGCACGCTGACGCTGAAGGTGCTTCTCGGCGTGAACGCGGACCCGTCGAAGGACGGCGCCTTCGACGGCCCGGACAACATCACCGTCTCGCCGTACGGCGGTCTGGTCATCGCCGAGGACGGCGAGGGCGTCCAGCACCTCTTCGGGGCGACGGAGAGCGGCCGCACGTACCCGATCGCGCGCAACGACCTCAACGCGGGCACGGCCGAGGAGCCGGAGTACAGCGAGTTCACCGGCGTCACCTTCTCGCCCGACGGGAAGACGCTGTTCGCCAACATCCAGACGCCGGGCATCATGCTCGCCATCACCGGCCCGTGGAAGCGCCAGCCGAACCGGCACTGACGCACCGTCCGGACGCCCCGAAAAACCCTTCGCGCGTCCGGAGGCCGGTCTTCTAAGGTCCTGTCTGTGCCCAGGTGCGCAGGCAGGACCTACTTCCACTCTCAATGGGGATGTCGCGGGTTCGAGTCCCGTCATCGGCTTTCGAGCCGGTGTAGCTCAGGGGGTAGAGCACCTTCGTCGGTTCCGCCGACTGTGATCTCTGGGCACGTACAGCTTCAAGAAATTGCACGCACCTCCCGGTGCGCAGGCTACGGCTACTTCTTCGAAACAAGTTCCGCCGTCGCCGACCTTGATCTCGGGAGGCACAGCATCGGGTGCCCGGTGCGCAGGTGACGGATACTTCTCGGATCTGACGGTTGCGGGTTCAAGTCCCGCCCGGCCACGGCCGGTAGCTCAATGGGCAGAGCATCAGGCAAGCCCGTCGCCGACTCCTGATCTCGGGCACCCATGCGCTGTGTCTTCCCCCAATGAATTCGGGGGAATTCACCATGGCACGCTTCAACGTCCGTACCACCAAGGCGAATACGGCTTCGCCCGTGAAATCGACCGGGCGCACCGCGCCCACCCGTCAGGGCGGTCGCGGATATCTCCGGGAAAACCGTTCCGAACTCTTTCTGCTTGCCGTGGCCAATTTCGTCTCGCAGCAGACCTTTTACGAGAATGCCGAGCAGCGCGACAGCCGATTCGCCACGCTGGTACGCATCCTTGCGGTGGGCGACCCCGACTGGACCGCCGGACTGCTGGGATGGCTGCGCCGCGACGGCGGGATGCGGACCGCGGCGATCGTCGGCGCCGCCGAGTACGTGAAGGCCCGGCTCGACGCGGGGGCCGAGGACGGGCCGTCCAACCGGCAGGTCGTCGACTCCGTCCTGCTGCGCGCCGACGAGCCCGGCGAGCTGCTGGGGTACTGGACCTCGCAGTACGGCCGTACCGTGCCCAAGCCCGTCAAGCGCGGGATCGCCGACGCCGTACGCCGCCTCTACAACGGCAAGTCGCTGCTGAAGTACGACACCGCGTCCAAGGGCTACCGCTTCGGCGACATCCTGAACCTGGTGCATGCCGCGCCCGACCCGGAGAGGTCCTGGCAGGGCGAGCTGTTCCGCTATGCCCTCGACCGCCGGCATCACCCGGACGCGGCGGTTCCGCCCGCCTCGAACCGCACCCTCTCCGCCCACCGGGCGCTGATGGAGCTGCCGGTCGAGGAGCGGCGGGCCGTGATCACCGCGCCCGACGGGGCGGACCGGCTGGCCGCGGCGGGCATGACCTGGGAGGCCCTCGCGGGCTGGCTGCAGGGACCGATGGACGCGGCGGCATGGGAGGCGGTCATTCCGTCGATGAGGGCGATGGCACTCGTCCGCAATCTGCGGAACTTCGACGAGGCGGGTGTCTCGGACGAGGTCGCCGCGCAGGTGGCGGCGAAGATCTCCGACCCGGGCGTGGTCGCTGCATCGCGGCAGTTCCCGTTCCGCTACCTCGCGGCGTACCGGCACGCTCCGTCGCTGCGCTGGGCGTACCCGCTGGAGCAGGCGCTCGGCCACTCCCTCGCGAACGTTCCGGCGCTGCGGGGGCGGACGCTGATCCTGGTCGACCGCTCGGGCTCGATGTGGTCGCCGCTCTCGGACCGGTCGCAGCTGAACCGGGCCGACGCCGCCGCGATCTTCGGTGCGGCGCTCGCGCTGCGGGCCACCGATGCCGATCTGGTGGAATTCGGTACGAACAGCGCACCGGTGACCTTTCGCAGGGGCGAGTCCGTGCTGAAGATCCTGGACCGGTTCGGTGATCTCGGTGGCACCAACACCGCGGAGGCGGTCCGCCGGCACTACCGCGGCCATGACCGGGTACTGATCGTCACGGACGAGCAGGCGTCGTTCACGTATCGCGGTGATGCCACCGAGGCCGTCCCGGCGAGTGTGCCCGTGTACACCTGGAATCTGGCCGGATACCGGGTCGGGCACGCCCCGTCCGGAAGCGAGAACCGCCACACCTTCGGGGGTCTTTCGGACGCCGCATTCCGCATGGTGCCCCTGGTGGAGGCGGGGCGGGACGCCGACTGGCCCTGGAAACGCTGATTACGAATACGGCATCAGTGGGCCCTCAGGAGCGGTCGGGCATGGCGTCGGGCGTCCCGGAGGCGCATACTCAACGTAATGAAACAGTCAGCCGGATCCCGGCGTCACCTGCCTTCCAGTCCCTTCAACCGCCCGGCCCAGGCGGCCCCACCGGTCGAATGCTTCGATGTGGGCGACAGGGTGTCGCATGACCAGTTCGGACTCGGTCGAGTCCTCGCTGTCGAGGGCGACAACGACGCAGTGCTCATCGACTTCTCGGGGCGACAGGGGAGGATCCTGAGCCCGTACTCCAAGCTGACCAAGCTCTGAGAGGGACGACGAGCGTACGAAGCGTCCGTCCCGCACTCCCCTTCCGGGGCACCTGAGATCAAGCAGGTGCCCCGGAAGCCATTTCAGGTTGCGGGCTCCAGGAGCGCGCGCAGCGACCTTCTACAGCGCCTGTGCGGCGGGCTTGACCATGCCGCGGACCGTGCGCGACTTGACGAAGTCACCCATCGCCGTCATCTCCCACTCGCCGGAGAACTGCTTGATCAGCTTCGCCATCATCACGCCGGTCTGCGGTTCGGCGCCGGTCAGGTCGAAGCGGACCAGCTCCTCGCCGGACGTCGCGTCGATCAGCCGGCAGTAGGCCTTGGCGACCTCGGTGAACTTCTGGCCGGTGAACGAGTTGACCGTGAAGACCAGCCCCGTCGCCTCCGGGGGGATCCGGCCCAAGTCCACGACGATCACCTCGTCGTCTCCCGCGCCCTCGCCCGTGAGGTTGTCGCCGGAGTGCTTGATCGCACCGTTCAGGATGGAGAGCTTGCCGAAGTAGCAGCTGTCCAGATGGTTCCGGTTGGGGCCGTAGGCGATCACCGAGGCGTCGAGGTCGATGTCCTTGCCACGGAACGCGGGTTCCCAGCCCAGCCCCATCTTGACCTGCGAGAGCAGCGGACGGCCGCCCTTGACCAGGGACACCGTCTGGTTCTTCTGGAGGTTGACCCGGCCCTTGTCGAGGTTGATCTTGCCGGAGCCGGCGGGCGCCGGAGCGGCGGCGGGCGGGGCCGCGGGAGCGGCGGTCCGCGGGTCCACGGGGGCGGCGGCAGGCATCGGGGGTGCGACCGGGGCGGGCGGTGCGGCGGGCTCCTCGACCGAGACGCCGAAGTCCGTGGCGATGCCCGCCAGCCCGTTGGCGTACCCCTGGCCGACCGCTCGGGCCTTCCAGGCGCCGTTGCGCAGATAGACCTCGATGACCACGAGCGCCGTCTCGGCACCGAGACTGGGCGGGGTGAAGGTGGCGAGCACACTGCCGTCGTCCGCGTTGCGCACGGTGGCGGTGGGCTCGATGCCCTGGAATGTCTGCCCCGCCGCGTCCGGGCTCGCCGTGACGACGATCTTCTCGATGCCGGGCGGCACCGCGGCGGTGTCCACCACGATCGCGTCCGGCGCCGTGCCGCCGCCGGAGCGGTAGGTCACGCCCGGGCCGGTGGGCTGGTTGTAGAAGATGAAGTCGTCGTCGGAACGCACCTTGCCGTCGGAGGTGAGCAGCAGGCCCGAGACGTCGAGCCGCACCGGGGCGGCGACGTCCACCGCCACGCGGGCGGTGGAGAGAGGGATGTTCGAGCCGGGGGTCATAGCGGTCATGCCCGGGGTAACGAACGACCCGGCTTTGCCGTTCCCTTACCTTCGCGGGCTTGCTCCGTACAGATCAGCGCCCGCCGCGTGCCCGGTTGCGGGGGTGGTCGCGGGCGGTGCGCTCGTTGCCGTGCTTGTACGCGCCCGTCCAGCGCGCCATGACGAGCTGGGCGTCGCCGGACACCACTTCGGCCAGGAACTTCTCCGCCCGGCTGCCGCGCAGGGTGCCTGCCGGGCGGCCGTGATGGGTGATCGTGACGCTCGCGTCGCCATATTGCTCGTACTGGAATCCGGAAGGCTTCGGCATGGCCGTATGGTGCCCGCTCGCCCCGGATGCCGTCGCGCGAATTTTCGGACTAGTACGGCCAGATCGGCGGATGGGTGACGAAGTGGCCGCCGAGGTGGGCGTGGTCCGGGTTGGCCGGGTCGAGTTCGCCCTGTTCCGCGACGAGCTTCTCCGCGTACTGCTCGGAGTCGTCCTGCGGCTCGTACCCGAGCGACCGGGCCGTGGTCAGATCCCACCACAGGCGGGTGTTGTCGGAGGAGCCGTAGACCACCGTGTGCCCGACCTCGTCGGCGGTGAGTGCCGCGTGGAAGAGCCGGGCGCCGTCACCGGGGCTCATCCAGACCGACAGCATCCGTACGGACGTCGGTTCCATGAAGCAGGAGCCGATGCGCACGGAGACGGTCTCCAGGGCGTGCTTGTCCCAGTAGAGCTGGGCGAGATCCTCGCCGAACGACTTGGACAGGCCGTAGAAGGTGTCGGGGCGGCGCGGAGTGTCGATCGGGATCAGCGGGTCGCCGGGGAGCGGGCGGGGGGTGTGGCCGATGGCGTGGTTGGAGGAGGCGAACACGATGCGCCGGACGCCTTCCTCGCGCGCGGCCTCGTACAGGTTGTACGTCCCCTCGATGTTGGCCCGCAGGATCTTGTCGAAGGAGGCTTCCAGTGAGATGCCCGCGAGGTGGATGATCGCGTCGACGCCGCGCACGGCCTCACGCAGCGCCTCCTTGTCGCCGAGGTCGGCCGTGATCGCCTCCGGCTCGCCCTCGATGGGGGTGACGTCGAAGAGGCGGAGTTCGTAGCCGTACGCGGGCAGCAGGCCCCGCATCAGGGTGCCGAGGCCGCCGGCGGCGCCGGTGAGCAGGACGGTGCGGGGAGCGGGCATTCGCTGATCTCCTCGGTACATACGCGCGACACATCAAATCCATGGACGACATTCACATGCATGGACAAACTAAGAAGTGAGGGCGTGGCGCGTCAAGTGGTACGACCCTCCTGTGCGGGGGCGTCGGCTCTCGCCTCGACTCCGCCTCCGTGTCGCGAGTTCTCGTCTTGACCTGCCCCGCGTGGCTGCCTTAACTTGGTGGCGTTCATGAATATGGACGCCGATCAGAATTGTGCACGCCTGAATCCGCTCAGGGAGCGCCCGTGACCTCAGCCCCCCTTGCCGCCCGACTCACCCATGTCGCCGGGCCGCTCTTCTTCCCCGTCACCGCCTACGGGCCGGACGGCGGTGTCGATCTCGATGCCTTCCGCGCGCATGTGCGCGCCGGCATCGATGGCGGTGCGGCCGCCGTCTTCGCCTGCTGCGGCACGGGCGAGTTCCACGCGCTGACGCCGGAGGAGTTCCGTCTCGTCGTCGCCGCGGCGGTCGAGGAGACCGCCGGGGAGGTGCCCGTCGTCGCGGGCGCCGGGTACGGCACGGCCCTCGCGATCCAGTACGCGAAGCTCGCCGAGGAAGCGGGCGCGGACGGGCTCCTCGCCATGCCGCCGTACCTGGTCTTCGCCGACCAGGAAGGGCTGCTCGCCCACTACACGGCGCTGGCCGCGGCCACCTCTCTGGAGACGATCGTCTACCAGCGTGACAACGCCGTCTTCACCCCGGAGACCGTCGTCGCCCTGGCCCGGACGCCAGGGGTCATCGGTCTCAAGGACGGCTACGGCGACCTCGATCTGATGCAGCGCATCGTCAGTGCCGTCCGTACCGAGCTGCCCGGTCAGGACTTCCTGTACTTCAACGGGCTGCCCACCGCCGAACTCACCGGGCTCGCCTACCGTGGCATCGGCGTCACGCTCTACTCCTCCGCCGTGTTCGCCTTCGCGCCGGACATCGCCCTCGCCTTCCACCGGGCCCTGGACTCCGGTGACGACGAGTTCGCCAACGCACTGCTCGACCACTTCTACCGGCCGCTCGTCGAGCTGCGTGCCAAGGGCCGCGGCTACGCCGTCTCGCTGGTCAAGGCCGCCGTCCGGCTGGAGGGCCACGCGGTCGGCGAGGTCCGCACGCCGCTCACCGAGCCGCCCGCCGCGCACATCGAGGAGCTGGCCGGGATCATCGAGCGCGGCCGCGCCGTGCTGGAGAAGTACGGACAGGCCAGGACCGCGCCCGAGAAGCCCGCAGCATGAAGGCCTCCGCCTTCCTGTACCCGTGGGACATCGTCGGGGACCCGGACGCCGCCGCCCGTGTCGCGGACCTCGGCGTCGGGCAGGTGACGCTCGCCTCCGCGTACCACTCGACCCGGGCGCTGACCCCGCGTCATCCCGGCCGCCGGATCGTCACCGCCGAACACGCCGCGGTGCTGTACCCGGCGGACGCCGGTCGGTGGGCGGGGCGCGAACTGCGTCCGTACGCGCAGTCCTGGGTGGCCTCGGACGATCCGTACGCCGAGGCCGCGCAGGCGCTGACGGATGCCGGTCTGGAGGTGCACAGCTGGGTGGTGCTCGCGCACAACTCCCGTCTGGGCGCCGACCATCCGGACACCTCGGTGGTCAACGCGTACGGCGACCGCTACCCGTGGGCGCCCTGCATCGCACAGCCCGCGGTCCGCGCGTACCTGGTGGAGCTGGCGGGCGAGGCGGCGGTGCGCGGCGGTACGCGCGGCACCGAGCTGGAGTCCTGCGGCTGGTACGGCTTCGCGCATCTGCACGCCCACGACAAGATCGCGGGCGTCGGCCTCGGGGACGCGGCCCAGTACCTGATGTCGCTCTGCTTCTGCCCCCACTGCCGGGCCGGATACGGCGAACACGGCGTGGACGCGGATGAGTTGAGCCGGGCCGTGTGCGCGGCCCTGGAACCGGTCTGGGCAGGGTCCGGTTCCTCGGAGGCCGGCTGGTCCGGCGTCGAGAAGCTACTCGGCGCCGATCTCGCCGCCGCCACCCTGGAGTTCCGCGGCCAGGTCGCCCGCACGCTCCAGGAGTCCGCGGTCGCCGCTGTGCGGGCGGCGGCCGCGGAGAACTTCCAGGTGCTGCTGCACGCCGACCCCGCCACGTACCGCTCCGGTGCGAACGTGGGCGTCGACCCGCAGCACATCCTCTCCGTGGCCGACGGGGTGGTGCTGCCCTGCACCGGCGGTGACGCGGCGCGCGAGACGGTCCTCGGACCGTTCACCGACCGGTCCGACCGGGTGATCGCCGCCAACTTCACCGTGGTCGGTGGCATGGGCGGCAGCCCCGCCACGCTGGAGCGCGACGCCGCGCACGCGGCCTCGCTCGGCGCGAACCAACTGCGCCTGTATCACGCCGGGCTGGCTTCCGGCCCGGACCTGAGGACCGTCGCCGAAGCGCTGTCACGCCTCGGACGATGACGGAACCGGATCGGTGGGGACGGCCGACGGCCGTCCCCACCGATCCGTGATCAGCAGGGCCGCGGTCAGCAGCCCCGCCGCACCGATCAGCGGCAGCAGCACCCTGATGTCCAGCACCGCGATCAGCCCCGCGCCGAGCGCCAGCGCCACCGCGTTCGGCACCATCATCAGCGAGTTGGCGGTCGCTGTCGTACGGCCCAGCACGGCGTCCGGTGTCTCGCGCTGCAGCGCCGTCATCGCGGCGATCAGCACACACGGCAGACCCGCCCCGATCGCGGCGCTCGCAACCAGGGCCACCGCGTCGTACGGCAGCGCCCGCACCCCGACCGCCGCCGCGAACAGCGCGATCCCGGCCGCGCTGAACACCCGCTCGGGCAGCCGCCGCAGCAACGGACCGGCCAGCAGCCCGATCGCGATGGACCCGGCGCCCTGCGCCGCGTACAGCACACCCGCGTACGTGGGGGAGTGCCCGAGCCCGTCGTCCACGAGGGCGTAGACCGCCGCCCCGCTGAGCCCGGCACAGAGCATCGTCGCCGAACCCGCCAGCACCAGTGGCCGCAGCGCCGGCGAGCGCCACACCTGCCGGATCCCCGCGGCCAGTTCGCCACGCCGGTCCGTGCGGACGGGCCGGGCCGGCTCGCTCACCCGCAGCAGCGCGCAGACCCCCGCGGCCAGCGCGAACGACGCCGCGTCGAGCAGCGCCACGGCGCCGCCCCCGAACCGGGCGTACAAGCCGGCGCCGGTCAGCGGCGCGAGGAGCTTCATGCCCTCGGCCGCGATCATCCGGAGTCCGTTGAAGTCGCCGAGCAGCCGGACGTCCACGGTGTGCGCGACGAGCGCCGTCTCGGCCGCGTCCATCACGACGCCACTCACCCCGTAGAGCACGAGGACGGCGAAGAGGATCCAGATCCGTTCCGCCGAATCGACCGCGAGCAGCACGGTGAGCAGCCCCGCCATGGTGAGGTTCGCCCGGATCAGCAGCGGTTTGCGGCGCACCCGGTCGGCGAGCGTGCCGAGCGCGGGCCCGATCAGCGACGGAAGCCACATGGCGAACACGGCAAGCGCCGCCAGACTGTCCGACCCGGTCAGGGACTTGACCCAGATCCCCGCCGTGAGCCACATCGCGGACGTCCCGAACCCCGTGATGACGACCGCCGCCAGATACAGCCCGGCGTTGCGGTCTCGCAGCACCCTGCCCGCCGCCGACCCTGCCACAGCGCCTCCCGAACCCTGATGACCCGCACGTGTGTTGTGGGACTCATGCTGGCGACTGAGGACGTATCCGGACATCGGGCAGATGCCTTACATCGAGTTGCCGGAAGTTCTTTCGTCAGAAGCGTTGACGAAACATTTGCACCGGCTCTAGCTTCAACGCGTCGTACTTCGTACGTCATATATGAGACGCGATACGCGATACGCGAGATGCGAGAGCCCTTCACTCATGACCTTTGCGCCCACCCCGATTCCGTCCCGCACCCAGTACGTGCTGGAGGCGATCAAGCACGCGATCCTCACGGCGCAGCTGAGACCGGGGCAGGCCCTCGTCGAGACCGAACTCGCCGCACAGTTCGGGGTCTCCAAAACCCCGGTGCGTGAGGCACTCAAGACCCTTGCCGGTACCGGACTCGTCGTGATGAGCCAGTACAAGGGCGTCACCGTGCGGCTGGTCGACGCGGCGATGGCCCGTGAGGTGTACGACGTACGGCTGCTCCTCGAGCCGGAGGCGCTGCGCCGCTCCATCACCCGCAGGGCCTCGCTCGACGCGGCCCAGGAAGCCCTGGAGCGGGCCGACTCGGCCGGTGACAAGGCCGACCGGTCGCTCGCCAACCGGGACTTCCACCGGGCGCTGTACCTGCCCTGCGGCAACCCGTTGCTGGCCCGGATGCTCGACGAGGTCCGCGACCAGGCCGCACTCGTGTCGACGGTCGCCTGGGCGACCATCCCGTCCTGGGAGCGGGAGGCGGCCGAGCACCGGGAGATCCTGCGGCTCGCGCTCGCCGACGACGCTGACGCCGCGGCCGGCGCCCTGCACGACCACATCGCGTCGTTCGTCCGCCGCGCCTTCCCCGAGGGAGCACAGACCGAGGAGGGCGGGGCATGAACCACCAGCACACCGACGAAAGGCCTGTCCGCATGGACCTCACACCGCTGAAGGCGGCCCTCGCAGATGTCGTGGCGATCCCGGTGACCCCGTTCGCCGCGGACGGGACCATCGACACGGCGGCTCACCGCGGACTGCTGCGGCGGCTCCTCGACGGCGGCGTACGCATCCTCACCCCGAACGGCAACACCGGGGAGTTCTACGCGCTCACTCCCGAGGAGCGGCGCACCGTCACCGAACTGACCATCGACGAGGTGGGCGGACGCGCCACGGTCCTGGTCGGGGTCGGGCACGACGTGCCGACCGCCGTGGCCGCAGCCGAGCACGCACGCGACGCCGGCGCCGAGATGGTGATGGTCCACCAGCCCGTGCACCCGTACGTCTCGCAGGACGGCTGGGTCGACTACCACCGGACGATCGCGGAAGCCGTCCCCGGACTCGGCGTCGTGCCGTACATCCGCAACCCGCAGCTCGACGGGGAGCGTCTCGCCGCGCTCGCCGACAGCTGCCCCAATGTCATCGGTGTGAAGTACGCCGTCCCGGACGCCGCGCGGTTCGCGGCCTTCGCCCGGGACGCGGGCCTGGACCGGTTCGTCTGGATCGCCGGTCTCGCCGAGCTGTACGCCCCCGCCTACTTCTCCGCCGGGGCCACCGGCTTCACCTCCGGACTCGTCAACGTCGCACCCGGCGTCTCGCTCGCCATGCTGGAGGCACTGCGGGCCGGCGACCACCCGTCGGCGATGAAGGTCTGGGAGCAGATCCGCCGCTTCGAGGAGCTGCGTGCCGACCGCCAGTCCGCCAACAACGTGACGGTCGTCAAGGAGGCCCTCGCCTCGCTCGGCCTCTGCCGTCGCGATGTCCGCCCGCCCAGCCGGGTGCTGCCCGAGGAGCGGCGTGCCGAGGTCGCCGACGAGGTCGCCGGGTGGTCGATATGACGCGCGAGGACGGAAGGATCAGTTCCGAGGAGCTGCGCAGTCACCAGTGGTACGGGACGGACGGGCTGCGGTCGTTCAGCCACCGGGCGCGCACCCGCCAGCTCGGCTACCTCCCCGAGGAACACCTCGGCAAGCCGGTCATCGCGATCCTCAACACCTGGTCCGACATCAACCCGTGCCACGTCCATCTGCGTGACCGTGCGCAGGCGGTCAAGCGGGGCGTCTGGCAGGCGGGCGGCTTCCCGCTCGAATTCCCGGTCTCCACCCTCTCGGAGACGTTCCAGAAGCCGACCCCGATGCTCTACCGCAACATGCTGGCGATGGAGACGGAGGAGCTGCTGCGCTCCTACCCGGTCGACGGCGCCGTGCTGCTGGGCGGCTGCGACAAGTCGACGCCCGCGCTGCTGATGGGTGCCGCATCGGTCGACCTGCCGACCGTGTTCGTGCCGGCCGGGCCGATGCTGCCGGGGCACTGGCGCAACGAAGTCCTCGGCTCCGGCACCGACATGTGGAAGTACTGGGACGACAAGCGGGCCGGGCTCATCGGCGACTGCGAGATGGGTGAGCTGGAGAACGGGCTCGCGCGCTCGCCCGGCCACTGCATGACGATGGGAACGGCGTCCACCCTGACGGCCGCCGCCGAGGCGCTCGGTGTCACGGTGCCGGGAGCCTCGTCGATCCCGGCCGTGGACTCCGGGCACGACCGGATGGCGGCGCAGTCCGGACTCCGGATCGTCGAGCTGGTGTGGCAGCAGCGGAAGCTGTCGTCGATCCTCACCGCGGAGGCGTACGAGGACGCGGTCGCCACCGTTCTGGCGCTCGGCGGCTCCACCAACGCCGTCATCCATCTGATCGCGATGGCGGGCCGCTCGGGAGTGAAGCTCACCCTCGACGACTTCGACCGGATCGCCCGCACCGTCCCCGTGCTCGCCAATCTCCGCCCCGGCGGGAAGTACCTGATGGAGGACTTCCATTTCGCCGGCGGGCTGCCCGGGTTCCTGGCCGGGCTGACCGACGTACTGCACCTGGACAGGCCGACCGTCTCGTACGACACGCTCCGCGAGCAGCTCGACGGAGCGCTCGTGCACAACTCCGATGTCATCCGCGACCGCGACAACCCCCTCGCGGAGGAGGGCGGCGTGGCGGTCCTGCGCGGCAACCTCTGCCCGGACGGCGCGGTGATCAAGCACATCGCCGCCGAACCGGAACTGCTGCGGCACACCGGGCCGGCGGTCGTCTTCGAGAACTACCGGGAGATGCAGCACAGCATCAACGATCCGGCCCTGGCCCTCACGCCGGACCATGTGCTGGTGCTCCGCAACGCCGGACCCAAGGGCGGTCCCGGGATGCCCGAGTACGGGATGCTGCCGATCCCCGACTATCTGCTCAAGCAGGGTGTCCGGGACATGGTGCGGCTCTCCGACGCCCGGATGAGCGGCACCAGTTACGGGGCGTGCGTGCTGCACATCGCGCCCGAGTCGTACGTCGGCGGTCCGCTCGCCCTCGTCCGCACCGGTGACCTGATCACCCTGGACGTCGAGGCGCGACTGCTTCATCTCGACGTGCCGGAACAGGAGTTGGCGAGGCGCCGGGCCGCGTGGACGCCGCCGCCCACCCGGTACGAGCGCGGTTACGGCGCGCTGTACCACGACCAGATCACCCAGGCCGACCAGGGCTGCGACTTCGCCTTCCTGGCCCGGCAGGGCGAGGTGCCCGACCCGTACGCGGGCTGATCGCCCACCGAGAATTCCGGCGCACCGAGCGTTCGGCAGACCGAACGGCATGCGGAAAGCGCTTGCGCAATACACGCACCACCAGCACTCGCACCACCGATACCCGCACTTGCCAAAGAACGGAGACGTGTCATGGCCCAAGCCGCCGCTGTGGCCACACCGCCCAAGGTGCCCCGGCGCCGCTCCGCGACCCCCCGCCGGCTGCCGTATCTGCTGGTCGCCCCCGCGGGGCTGCTGATGCTGGGCTTCATCGCCTACCCGATGATCAGCGTCTTCTACTACAGCCTGCAGAACTACAACGTCACCAAGCCGTGGCGGAACGGCTTCGCCGGCTTCGACAACTTCACCCGGATATTCACCGAGGACGACCAGTTCTGGTCGACGCTCGGCTTCAGCGCCCAGTGGGTCGTCACTCAGGTCGCGCTCCAGCTGACCCTGGGACTCGCGCTGGCCCTGATCGTCAATCAGACCTTCATCGGGCGGGGCATCTCCCGCGCCATGGTCTTCTCGCCCTGGGCCGTCTCCGGCGTACTGACCAGCACCATCTGGATTCTGCTCTACAACTCGTCGACCGGCTTCAGCCGCTACCTCGCGGACGCCGGGATCGGCGACTACGGCACCTCCGTGCTCTCCGACACCGGCACCGTCTTCTGGGCCGCGACCGTCGCCGAACTCTGGCGCGGGGTCCCCTTCTTCGCCATCCTCATCCTCGCCGACCTGCAGTCCGTCTCCAAGGAGCTGTACGAGGCGGCAGCGGTCGACGGCGCCGGGCGGCTGCGGCAGTTCTTCCACATCACGCTGCCGCACCTCAGGGACGCGATCATCCTCTCCACGCTGCTGCGCGGCGTCTGGGAGTTCAACAACGTCGACCTGCTCTACACCCTCACCGGTGGCGGACCGGCCGGCGAGACGACCACCCTGCCGCTCTATGTCGCCAACACAGGCATCGAGGGCCACGACTTCGGCTACGCCTCCGCACTCACCACCGTCGCCTTCGTGATCCTCCTCTTCTGCTCGATCGTCTATCTGCGCCTGAGCAAGTTCGGAGGCGACCACAAGTGACTGCCGCACTCGCCGAGAAGCACACCGGAACCGTGCTGGAGCCCGTCCACAGCACCGAGCCGCCCACCGGGCACCTTCGCCGCGGGCGTGAGCGCGCCTTCGACGACGTACCGCGCTGGCAGATCTACGTACCACTCGGCATCTATCTGCTCTTCACCCTCGTCCCGTTCTACTGGATGTTCCTCTTCGCCGTACGGCCCACCGGATCCACCTCGCTCCTGCCGTGGCCGATGACGGGGGAGCACTTCTCCAAGGTCTGGACCGAGCGGAGCTTCGCCGTCTTCTTCCAGAACAGCATGATCGTCGGCGTCTGCACCCTGGTCGCCACGACGCTCGTCGCCCTGTCCGGTGGCTACGCCCTCGCCCGGTTCGACTTCCGGATCAAGAACGGCTTCATGCTCGCGCTGCTCTGCTCGCAGTTCATCCCCGGCGCGCTGATGCTCGTACCGCTCTTCGAGATCTTCAAGAACCTGCAGATGATCAACTCCCTCGGGAGCGTCGTCATCGCCGAGACGGTGTTCCAGCTGCCGCTCTCCATCATCTTGATCAGCGGCTTCATCAAGAACGTGCCGGTCAGTCTGGAAGAGGCCGCCTGGGTGGACGGCTGTTCGCGCTTCAGGGCCTTCTGCGCGGTGGTGCTGCCGCTGCTGCGCCCCGGACTGATCGCCGTCGGCTCCTTCGCCTTCGTGCACAGCTGGAACCACTTCCTGTTCGCCCTGATGTTCCTCAGCGAGCAGGACAAGCAGACGATCCCGGTCGGCCTGAACACCCTCATCGGCGCGGACAGCGTCGACCTGGGGGCGCTCGCCGCGGGCGGTGTGATCGCCGCGATCCCCGTGGTGATCGTCTTCGCCTTCATCCAGAAGTGGCTGATCACCGGCTTCAGCGCCGGTGCCGTGAAGGGCTGACAGCCGCCCCGTGACGCGCTCTCCCCACCCACCCGCACGCCGCCCGGTCGAGGAGGACTCCACGATGACCGCAACCCCACCCACACCCGCCGGACGCATGCGGAGGGCCGGATGAGCACGGTCCAGACGCCCGTCCCGGTCGTCCTCGCCGGCGCACGCGGCCACGGACGCTGGCACCTCGCCAACATCCGCCGCCTCCAGGACCAGGGCCTCGTCCGCCTTGCCGGCATCTGCGAGCTGACCCCGCTGACCGAGACCGAGCTCGCCCTCTTCGCCGGTGAACTCCCGTCCCAGTCAGCCGATTTCGGGGAACTCCTCGATTCCACCGGAGCTCGCGTCGCCGTCATCTGCACGCCGATCCAGACCCACACCGAACTGGCCCTGACCGCCGCCGCGCGCTCCGTCCACCTCCTGCTGGAGAAGCCGCCCGCCGCGACGTTCGCCGACTTCGAGCGGATGGTCACCGGCGTCCGGGCGGCCGGCATCGCCTGCCAGGTCGGCTTCCAGTCCTTCGGCTCGCACGCCGTGCCGGCCATCCGCGCACTCGTGGACTCCGGTGCCATCGGCGCCGTGCACGGCATCGGCGCCGCGGGTGCGTGGGTCCGCGACGACGCCTACTACCACCGGGCGCCCTGGGCCGGGCGGCGCAGGATCGGCACGGCCGACGTCGTCGACGGCGTCCTCACCAACCCCCTCGCCCACGCCGTCGCCACCGCGCTCGAACTCGCCGGCAGCGGGACGGCCGACGACGTGGCGTCCATCGAGACCGAGCTGTTCCGCGCCCATGACATCGAGGCCGACGACACCTCCTGCGTACGCATCACCACCACGCGCGGGCTGCCCGTCACCGCCGCCGTCACCCTGTGCGCCGAACAGGCCGGCGAGCCCTACGTCATCGTCCACGGCGACCGCGGCCGGATCACCTTCTGGTACAAGCAGGACCGGGTCCTGATCCAGCGCGCCGGACACGGCCCCGAGGAGGCCGTGCACGGGCGGACCGACCTCCTGGAGAACCTCGTCGACCACCTCGCGGGCCGGGCCGCACTCCTCGTACCGCCGCAGCGCACCGGCGCGTTCATGCGGGTCGTCGAAGCCGTACGGACCGCCCCGGAGCCCGTCGCCCTGCCCTCCGACGCCTGGCACACCGAACCCGCGACAGCCTCCACCGGGGCGCGCCGGGTGGTCCGCGGCATCGACGCCCTGGTCGCGGCGGGCGCCGACACCCTCACGCTCTTCTCCGAACTCGGCGCCCCGTGGGCGCTCCCCACCGAGGTGAGTTCATCGTGACCGCATCGACCGCGTCATCCGCACTCCTGAGCTGCGCCGGACGCCCCGTCGGCCGCTACACCTACCTGCCCGCCACCGAGGGCCGTCCCTACTTCCACCCCGTCACCACCCTTGCGGGCGTCCCGGTCACCGAGGAGCGCCCGGCCGACCACCTCCACCACCTGGGCACCTCGATCGCCGTCCCGGACGTCGCCGGGCACAACTTCTGGGGCGGACGCACCTTCGTACCCGGGCAGGGCCCCACCGCACTCGACAACCACGGGATCCAGCGCCACCTCGGCTGGAAACTCCGCGACTCCGACGGCTTCGTGGAGGAGCTCAGCTGGGTGGCGGACGACACCGAGCTGCTGCGCGAGCACCGCACCGTCGCCGTCGCCGAACTCTCCGGCACCGCCTGGGCGCTGGACTTCTCCTTCTCGCTCACCAACCGCGGCACCGACGACCTCTCCATCGGCAGCCCCGCCACCAACGGCCGCCCCGGCGCCGGATACGGCGGCTTCTTCTGGCGCGCCCCGAAGGAACCCGCTGCGCCCGCCGTGTTCAGCGGAGTCGGCGACGGTGAGGAAGCGGTCCACGGAAGGGTCGCCGACTGGGTGGCCATGACGGGCGACGGCTGGACCCTCGTCTTCGCCGGCGCGACCGACGAGACCCGGCGCGACCCGTGGTTCGTCCGGACCACCCAGTACCCGGGCGTCGGTTCCTCCCTGGCCGCCGCCGAGCGGCTGCCGGTCCCGGCCGGTGCCACCGTCGTACGCCGCGTGATCACCGTCATCGCCGACGGCCGGCTCGACCGGGCGACGGCCGCCGCATACGTCCGCCGGGCGGTGACCGCGTGAACCGTCCCTGGACCGCCGACCTCGGCGACGGCACCTACCGCAACCCGGTCCTGAACGCCGACTGGTCCGACCCCGACGTCATCCGGGTCGGCGACGACTACTACCTCACCGCGTCCAGCTTCGGCCGGGTCCCCGGACTGCCGCTGCTGCACTCCCGCGACCTGGTCAACTGGTCACTCGTCGGTCATGCCCTCGACCGCCTCGAACCCGCCGCGGACTTCGCCGTACCGCGCCACGACTGCGGGGTGTGGGCGCCGTCCATGCGGCACCACGCCGGCCGGTTCTGGATCTTCTGGGGCGATCCCGACCACGGCATCCAGCAGATCAACGCCGAGTCGGTGCGCGGCCCGTGGAGCACCCCGCATCTCGTCAAGGCGGGAAAGGGACTCATCGACCCCTGCCCGCTGTGGGACGAGGAGACCGGCGAGGCCTACCTCGTGCACGCCTGGGCGAAGTCCCGCTCCGGCATCAAGAACCGGATCACCGGCCACCGGATGAGCCCCGACGGACGCGAACTCCTCGACGAGGGCAAGACCCTGATCGACGCCGATCCGATCCCCGGCTGGTTCACCCTCGAAGGCCCCAAGCTCTACCGGCACGACGGCGAATTCTGGATCTTCGCCCCGGCCGGCGGGGTGACCACCGGCTGGCAGGGGGCGTTCCGGTCGCGCGAGTTCTTCGGACCGTACGAGGAACGGGTCGTCCTCGCCCAGGGACGCACCGACGTCAACGGACCGCACCAGGGCGGCTGGGTCCGAACCGCGGCAGGTGAGGACTGGTTCCTGCACTTCCAGGAGCGTGGGGCGTACGGGCGGGTGGTCCACCTCCAGCCGATGCGCTGGGGAGCGGACGGCTGGCCGGTCCTCGGCGACCACGGCGAACCCGTCCGCGTACACGCCAAGCCGGTCGCCCCCGAGCAGCCCGTCGAAGCCCCGGCGGCCGGCGACGAGTTCCCGGGCGGGCGGTACGGCAGGCAGTGGCAGTGGATGGCGAACCAGCGGCCCGGCTGGACCGTCGAGCACGCCGGGGACGGGCTGCGGCTCAGCTGCGTACGGACCGCGTACGCGCACGACCTGCGGGCCCTGCCCAACGTGCTGGTCCAGCGGCTGCCCGCCGAGACGTTCACCGTCGAGGTCGAAGTCGCCCTCGGCAGCGACGAGACCGGGGCCAAGGCGGGACTGGCCGTGCTCGGCGACGCCTTCAACTGGATCGGCCTCGAACGCGCCGAGGACGGCGGGATCCGCCTCGTGCACCGGTACGCCGAGACCGTCGCCGAACACGAACGGGACGCCGAGCACAGCCGCCCGGCTCCCGACGGCCGGGCCCGGCTCCGGATCGAGGTCACCACGGGCGCCCGCTGCCGGTTCTTCGCCGACACCGGCGACGGGACCGGGTTCCGGACCTCGGGGCAGCCGTTCGCCGCGACTCCATGGCGCTGGGTCGGCGCACTGCTCGGCCTCTTCGCCACCGCACCGGCCGGAAAGGGACCGGCCGGGACGGCCGGCTTCACCGGTTTCCGCATCACCGACCGAACCGCACCAGAACCGACAGAACCCAGAGAGAAGAGCCGACCATGAACATCTCGAAGACACAGCAGGGACGTGTCGCGGCAGCGATGTCCCTCGCGACGGTGCTCGCCCTCACCGCCACCGCCTGTGGTGACGACGGCAGCGGGGCGGCGGGTGCCGAAGGCAGCGGCAAGGGTAAGATCGTCTTCTGGGACAACAACGGCGGTGTCCGCACCGACATCTGGAAGGAGATCATCGCCGACTTCGAGAAGAAGTACCCGAAGATCGACGTCCAGTACGTCGGGGTGGCCGCCCCCGAGGCCCAGTCCAAGTACGACAACGCCATCCAGGGCGGCGGTCTGCCGGACGTCGGCGGCGTCGGCACGGCGATTCTCGCCGGGATGGCCGCCCAGAACGCGCTGGAGCCGCTGGAGGACCGGGCCGCCAAGTCCTCCCTGGACGGCAAGCTGAACGAGAGCATGGTCGGGTCGGTGAAGGCGGCCGGCGGCTCCGACAAGCACATGTACAACATCCCGATCTCCGCCAACAACGGTGTGCTGTACTACCGCACAGACCTGTTCAAGAAGGCGGACCTGGCCGAGCCGACCACCTGGGACGCGTTCTACGCGGCCGCCGACAAGCTCACCGCGGCCAAGAAGAACGAGTTCGGCTACACCATCCGCGGCGGCGCCGGCTCCATCGCGCAGGCGATGGACGCGATGTACGGGCAGTCCGGCATCACCTCCTTCTGGGACCCGAGCGGTGAGAAGACCACGCTCAACGACCCGAAGAACGTAGAGGCGCTGGAGAAGTACGCGGCCCTCTTCAAGAAGGTCACCCCGTCCGCCGACCTCAACAACGACTTCATCAAGATGGTCGCCCAGTGGGACTCCGGCACCATCGGCATGCTGAATCACAACCTGGGCTCCTACCAGGACCACGTGAAGGCCTTCGGCGTCGACAAGTTCCGCGGCATTCCGCAGCCCACCGGCCCCGGCGGCAAGCGGGTGCAGGTCTCCAACCCGGTCGACGGCCTCGGCCTCTTCAAGACCTCCAAGAACAAGGAGGCCGCCTGGAAGTTCATCGAGTTCGCCGCCTCCCATGAGGCGAACTCGAAGTTCAACGAGACGGCGGGCCTCATCCCGGCGAACACGGAGGCCTCCAAGGACGCCTGGATCTCCGAGGCCGAGCCGACCAAGCTCGCGGCCCAGGCCCTCACCGACGGTTCCACCACCATCGTCCAGCTCCCGTACTACCTGCCCGACTGGAACACCGTCAGCAAGGCCGACAACGAGCCCGAGTTCCAGAAGGTGCTGCTCGGCAAGACCACTGCGAAGGCCTTTCTGGACAAGATGGCCGACGAGCTGAACAAGGCCCAGGCGGAGTGGAAGGAACAGGGCAAGAGCTGACCCGGGACGACCGTTCACGCCACGGCCGACACCCCCGATGACCGGGGCCGGCGGCGGTCCGGGTCGCGCCCCGCCGCCGGTTCCTCGCTCCCGCGCGTTCCCTCTCCGCACGGCTTCCTGCACATCTCCTCGCGCGTCCGCTCGCACCTCTGCCACGCGCTCCCTTCCGCACGCGCCACCTTCGCCATACGTCTACGACCGAAGGAATCGCCATGCCCGTACGCACGTGTCATGCTCGCGCCATTGCCCTGGTGATGGGCTGCGCCTCGCTCGCCCTCGCCGTCTCCGTCCCCGCCCAGGCCGCCCCCCGTCACCAGGGCGTCGAGCGCGCCGTGCTCCCGGCCGGCGACGGCTGGGCCGCCTCGGACGGCTCCACCACGGGCGGCTCCCAGGCAACGCCCGACCACGTCTACACCGTCACCAACCGGGCCGAGCTCATCGCCGCCTTCGAGGACGCGGGCGACGCACCGAAGATCGTCAGGATCGCCGGGACCATCCACGGCAACTCCGACGCCGAAGGCACGCCCATCGGCTGCGAGGACTACCGGACCGACGGCTACACCCTGGACAAGTACCTCGCCGCCTACGACCCCGCGACCTGGGGAAAGGCGCTCCCGTCCGGTCCGCTGGAGGATGCCCGCGCCGCCTCCGCCGCCCTGCAGAAGGCCGCGGTCGAGGTCCAGGTTCCGTCCAACACCACGCTCGTCGGCGTCGGCGAGGACGCCACCGTCATCGGCGCCAGCCTGCAGGTGAACAACGTCTCGAACGTCATCGTCCGCAACATCACCTTCGAGGACACCTACGACTGCTTCCCGCAGTGGGACCCCACCGACGGGGAGACCGGTGCCTGGAACTCCGAGTACGACAATCTCGTCGTCACCGGATCCAGCCATGTCTGGGTCGACCACAACACCTTCAGCGACGGCGACCGGCCCGACGCCGACCAGCCGCGCTACTACGGCGAGCTGTTCCAGCAGCACGACGGCCTCTTCGACATCGTCCGCGGCTCCGACCTGGTCACCGTCTCCTGGAACATCCTGAAGAACCACGACAAGACCATGCTCATCGGCAACAGCGACAGCGCCGCCACCGCGGCGATCGACCGCGGAAAGCTCCGCGTCACCCTGCACCACAACCTCTTCCAGGACCTCAAGGAACGCGCACCCCGCGTCCGATTCGGCGCCGTCGACTCGTACAACAACCACTTCGTCGCCACGGCGGGTGCCGCCTACGGCTACAGCTACGGCGTGGGCATGGAGTCCCGGATCGTCGCCGAGCACAACGCCTTCACCCTCGCGTCGCAGGTCGACCCGGCGACCATCCTGAAGAAGTGGAAGGAGTCCCCGATCACCGCCGGGGACAACTACGTCAACGGCCGCAGAACCGACCTGATCGCCGTCCACAACGCGGGAGTTCCCGCGGAGCAGCTCACCCCGGGCGCCGGCTGGACCCCGGTCCTGCGCACCAGGATCGACAACCCGCGCGCCGTCCCGGGGCTGGTCGACCGTGGTGCGGGCGCCGGAAAGACCTGCTGACTCCCCTCTTCCGCACGGGGGCCGGGGCGCGCTATTCCGCTCCGGCCCCGCCCTCTGTTCCTCGAGCGCAACGGAGGCACCTCCCGCATGACTTCGCACCTCGCACGCCGGTCCGTCCTCAGCGGCGCCCTCGCCGCAACCGCCCTCGCCCTCGCCCCGCGGGCCTCCGCCGCCACTCGGCAGCAGATCCTGCACGTCGACCCGCGCGGCCGGGGCGACCACACCACCGTCCAGGCGGCGGTCAGTGCTGTCCGCTCGGACGGCTGGACGATCGTCCTCGCCCCCGGCGTCTACCGTGAGACCGTCCTCATCCCCCAAACCGCAACCAATCTCACCCTGCGCGGGACGACCCGCGACCCACGCGACACCGTGATCGTGTACGACAACGCCGCGGGTACGGCGAAGCCGTCCGGCGGCACGTACGGGACGACGGGCTCGGCCACGACCACGGTCCAGGCCGACGGTTTCACCGCGCGCGACCTCACCTTCGCCAACGACTGGCTGCGCGCGGATCACCCCGACATCACCTCCGGGACACAGGCCGTCGCGATCAAGGTGCAGGGCGACCGCTCGGCGTTCCTCAACTGCCGGTTCCTGGGCCACCAGGACACGTTGTACGCCGACTCGATGGGCCTGGGGATCTTCGCCCGCCAGTACTTCCGCGACTGCTACGTCGAAGGCGATGTCGACTTCGTCTTCGGCCGTGCCACCGCCGTCTACGAGCACTGCCACTTCCGCACCCTGGACCGTACCGACCTGACGGCCGCTCCCTACGGCTTTGTCTTCGCGCCCAGCACCGCGGTCGCGAACCCGCGCGGCTACCTGGTCCTGAACTCCCATGTCACCAGCGGCGCCCCGGTGGCCCACTACAAACTGGCGCGCCCATGGGTGCCGGGGTCGGACACCACGGCGAGACCGATGCTGACGGTCCGTGAGAGCGTCCTCGGCCCGGGCATCGACTCCGACGCCCCCTACATGAACATGCAAGACATCTATCCGTGGCAGGCCCAGCGCTTCGCCGAGTACCGGAACACGGGCCCGGGTGCGCGGATCAACGTCCCGGAGAACCGGCCCCAACTAACGGATGCCGACGCCCAGGTGCAGACCCGGTCCGCCTATCTGGGTGACTGGACGCCCTGGAAGGGGTGCTGAGACGCGCTGTCGCACTCTGCTGACAGGCTTGGCAGCGGGCTCGGCCAGTTCATCCAGGCGGCCGTGGACAACGTCTCCGGCGCGGACCGGACGGTCGTGCTCGATCCGGGGACGTACCGGGAGACGGCGACTGTCCCTGTGTGGATGACGTAGTTCGAGCCGTCGTCGCTGTAGCCGAAGGCTGCGGACGCCGAGGACAGCAGGCCGGAACCGGTGGCTGTCGCGACGTCGACGGCGCCTGCGCCGAGGACCCGGCGGCGGGTGAGACGCCACTTGCGGGGAGGGGAGTGCTCCAGGTAGGTGGGGCGGTGCGGCGCGACCGGGGAAGCCCGGTCGCGCCGTACCTGGGAACGGCTACTGGTAGCTGATGTCCGAGGCGGAGTAGCGGCAGTACGTGCCGTCCGGGCCGCTGCCCGTCTCGGTCGGCTCGTCACCCGTGTTGTTGCCCGTGTAGCGGACACACGGCTTGATCTTCTTGCTGCTGTCGCCGTGGATACGTACCGAGCGAAGCGTCGCGGTGTCCCCGTAGTTGGTGTTGATGCCGGCGATGGCACTGCCAGGGGCCGTGACATCGACATTGTTGACGGTGATGGTGCGCTTGTACTGGGTCGAGCAGTTGCCGCAGGAGCGGACCAGCTTGCCGAAGTCGGAGACCTGGAACCCGCCGGTGATGGTCAGGCTGCCCGCGCCGTTGAACTGGAAGACCTTGTCAGAGGCCTTCCGTGCGCCACCGCCGGTCACCGTGTACACGGCACTCGACGAGGTGCCCTTGAAGGACGCCGCGTCCTCGCCGACGTCCTCCCACCACACGTTCTGAAGTGTGCAACTGCCCGAGCAGTGAATGCCGTCGGCAGCCGGCGAGCCCAGGATGACGTTCTTCAGAACCGCCCCGTTCGCCAGCTTGAAGATCGGATCCTGGTCCTCGTCCTGGCCTCCGGTGCCGAGATCCCCACTTCCATAGAAGCGCTTCAACCCGCCGTCGTACGTCCCCGAGACCGCGATGGTCGCAGAGACGGGCTGGGATCCGTTCGGGGTGGGCCAGGCGGCGACCGCGGTGGTCGCCGCGCCGGCCGGCTGGACCGTCAGGCTCGTGACGACGGCGGCGCCGGTGAGAGCCAGTGCGGCGGTCAGGGCGGCATACATGCGGCGCCGGCCGGTGCGCCGCCGACGGTGGTGGCGGAGTGCGGCTCGTTCCTTCATCTCGATGTCCCGTTCCTCGGGGGTGGGGGAGCATTGCGCTCTCCGGTCGCCGCCGCCGGAGGAAGGGTTGCCGGGTCCGGGATTCTTTTCGGGTCAGTGGCCGGACGTGAAGTCGTCGCCCACGGACACCTGCTGCCCGGTGGTGCGGGCGGCACTCGCGGTGAAGTAGTCGCCGTCCGCGCCCCGGTCGCCCTCCGCGTGGTTGTACTGACCGGCGAACATGTGCGTACCCACCGGCACCGTGCGCCCCGGCTTCAGCGTCCACCGGTAGACGAGGAAGCCGCCCTTCTCCTGCGCCGAGGCGGTGAAGTCCTGCTCAGGCAGGGAGCGCCAGGAGCCGGTGGTGTCGACGCCGCCGGTCTGAGCGATGCGCAGTTCGACGGTGAGCGAGGAGAGCGGCTGCGTCGTCCTGAGCGTCACATTGCTCTGCGCCCAGTACGCGTTGCTGTGCGGGTCGACGGCGCCGTCCGCCCACAGCGGCCCGTCCTCGGTACGCAGCTCGGGCACGCGACCCGGCGCCGCCGGGGCCGAGACGGACGGGACCGGCGAAGCTGCCGGCTGACCGCCCCGCGTCTGCCCGCCGCCCGCCGAAGTGACGGCGTACGCCCCGGCGGTCAGCACGCCGCAGACCGCCGCCGTCGCCCCGACCACCCGCAGCCACGGCAGCGGGCCGCGCGGTGCGCGCGGAGTGCGGGCGGAAGGCGCCTCTGCCATTCCTCGTTCGAGCCGGGCCAGCATCCGCTCCCGGTCGGGGCGGTGCGCCTCGGCAGCCGTGCGCAGCCGCTCACGGAGCTTGTCGTCCATCAGTGCCTTCCTCCGTCGCGCTGCGCCGCGACAGCCACCTGCACCTGCGCGGCGGGCGTGTCGGGACCGAGCAGCCGCTGCAGCTCCGCCACGGCGCGTGAGGTCTGGCTCTTCACCGTGCCCACCGATA
This sequence comes from Streptomyces sp. NBC_01717, assembly GCF_036248255.1. Taxonomy (NCBI): domain Bacteria; kingdom Bacillati; phylum Actinomycetota; class Actinomycetes; order Kitasatosporales; family Streptomycetaceae; genus Streptomyces; species Streptomyces sp. NBC_01717. The sequence continues at coordinate 7,028,330 of NZ_CP109178.1, forward strand.
TGCCCAGCACCAGCGAGGTGTCCCGCTCCGACAGGTCGAAGGCGTGCCGCAGCACCACGCACGCCCGCTTGCGGAACGGCAGTCTGCGCAGCGCCCCCTGGACGTCGACTATCGTCGACACATCCGGGTCGTCGACCGCGTATCCGCCCCCGCGCGGCGCCCAGAACAGGGCGATCCTGCGGCGCTCGCGCACGGCGCTGCGGATCCGGGTCCGGGCGAGGTTCGCGACGATGCCGCGCGCGTAGGCGACGGGATGGTCGGCGTTCCTGACCCGGTCCCAGCGGTGCCAGAGCGCCAGCAGCGCATCGGCCGCCAGATCGTCCGCGGCGTCGGCCTCACCGGTCAGCAGATGGGCGAGCCGGGCGAGTTCGGCGTAATGGGCCTCGAAGAACTCATGGAACTCGGCGGCAGCGGCATCGTCGACGACTGTGCCCACGGGTACCTCTCTGTGCACTCGATTCCCTGTACGCGCGTTGTCCCGCTGTGTACGTTCCCCGGTACCGCCCGCCGGGTGCGGACGGGGCGCGAGCGTACCAGCGCACCCCGGAAGCGCTTCGACTCGGGTGCGTGACCCCAGTAAGGCGTAACACAGCGAAAACCTGAAGACCCGGTGTCCGAAGGAACAATCCAGCTACCCACCGAGGGACCTTCAAGCACCCAGGAGCGCCCATGCCGGAAAGCACCGTGCAACGCAACGCCGTCGACCGCTACTTCGCCATCAGTGATCGCGGCTCGACCTTCGGACGCGAGATACGCGGCGGCTTCGCCACCTTCTTCACCATGGCCTACATCCTGGTCCTCAACCCGATCATCCTCGGCTCGGCCGAGGACAAGTTCGGCGCCCATCTCTCAGGTCCCCAACTCGTCACCGCCACCGCCCTGGTGGCCGCCGTGATGACCGCGATCATGGGGCTCGGCGGCAATCTGCCGCTCGCCATCGCCGCGGGACTCGGACTCAACGCCGTCGTCGCGTTCCAGATCGCACCGCTGATGAGCTGGCCCGACGCGATGGGCCTGATCGTCATCGAGGGGTTGCTGATCTGCGTCCTGGTCGTCACCGGGCTGCGCGAGGCCGTCATGCAGGCCATCCCGCCCGCCCTCAAGCAGGCGATCAGCGTCGGCATCGGTCTCTTCATCGCGTTCATCGGCTTCATCGACGCGGGCTTCGCCACCCGCATCCCCGGCGACACCGGTTCCGTACCCGTCCAGCTCGGTGGCACGGGGCAGCTCTCCGGCTGGCCGGTCCTGGTCTTCTGCCTCGGTGTGCTGCTGACCGTCGCACTGCTGGCCCGCAAGGTGAAGGGCGCCATCCTCATCAGCATCGTCGTGATGACCGTCGTCGCGATCGTCATCAACGAGATCGCCGACATCGCCCCGGCCGCCTGGGGCCTGACGGTTCCGTCCCTCCCCGGCGACGTCGTGGCCGCCCCGGACTTCGGCCTCATCGGCTCCTTCAGCCTCTTCGGGGCGTTCCAGCAGGTGGGCGTCGTCACCATCGTCCTGCTGGTCTTCACCCTGATCCTCAGCGACTTCTTCGACACGATGGGCACCGTCGTCGGCGTCTCCAACGAGGCCGGACTCCTCGACGAGCAGGGCAAGGTCCCGAACCTCGGCCGGGTCCTGCTCATCGACGGCGTCGCGGCCGTGGCGGGCGGCGCGGCCTCCGCCTCCTCCAACACGTCCTACATCGAGTCCGCGGCCGGCGTCGGCGAGGGCGCCCGCACCGGCTTCGCCTCCCTGGTCACCGGCGCGCTGTTCGCCGTCGCCCTGTTCCTCACCCCGCTCGCCACGGTCGTCCCGGCCCAGGCCGCCGCACCTGCCCTGATCGCCGTCGGCTTCCTGCTGATGGCGCAGGTCCGCCACATCGACTGGGAGCGCTACGAGGTCGCCATCCCGGCCTTTCTCACGATCGCCGTGATGCCCTTCACGTACTCGATCACCAACGGCATCGGTGCGGGCTTCCTCGCGTACGTCGTCATCAAGACCGTCCTTGGCAAGGCGCGCGAGGTGCACTGGCTGCTCTGGGGCACCTCGGCGCTGTTCGCGGTGTACTTCGCGATCGACCCGATCGAGCAGCTGCTCGGCGTGAAGTAGCGGCTGCGGCGGGGCGATCCGGCCGGTCGGCACCGAAGCCGCACAACGCGGCCGGTGCCGCCCCGCACAGCCCGTCGTCCGTCCGGCACGGGGCCCCGGCCGCCGAGCCGGACGGACGCTTCCTCACCTCTTGAGCGCCGCCTTCATCATCTTCTGCGCGATCGGCGCCGCCAGTCCGTTGCCGCTGACCTCGGAGCGCGCCGAGCCCGAGTCCTCGACGACCACGGCGACCGCGACCTCCTTGCCGGTGGATCTGTCCTTCGCGTACGAGGTGAACCAGGCGTACGGGGTGTTGCTGTTGCCCACTCCGTTCTGCGCGGTGCCCGTCTTGCCGCCGACCTCCGCCCCGTCGATCCGGGCGTTGGTGCCGGTGCCCTGCTCGACGACGGTGACCATCGCGCTGCGCAGCTGCTCGGCGGTCGAGGCGGAGACGACCCGCTTCGTGTCACCGTCCGCGAACTTCTGCAGGGCGTTGCCGTCCGAGTCCGTCACCTCGGACACCATGTGCGGCGCCGCCAGCTCCCCGCCGTTGGCGAGGGCCGCGGAGACCATCGCCATCTGCATCGGGGTGGCGGTGACCTCGAACTGGCCGATGCCGGTCAGCGCCGTCGACGACTTGTCCATGCCGGACGGATAGACGCTCTTCGAGGCGCGCACCGGGACATCCAGCTTCTCCGTGTTGAAGCCGAACTTCTCCGCCATCGCCCTCACCTTGTCCTCGCCGAGATCGGCGGCGACCTTCGCGAAGACGTTGTTGCAGGAGTACTGGAGCGCCGTGCGCAGGGTCGCGTTCTCGCAGGGGGCGGAGGCGCTCTCGTTCTTCAGGACCGTGGAGGTGCCGGGCAGCGTGTACGGGTCGGGGCTGTCCGTGCGCTCGTCGACCGAGCTGTAGAGGCCGTTCTCCAGTGCCGCCGACGCCACCACCAGTTTGAACGTCGAGCCGGGTGCCAGCGGCTGCCGCAGCGCCCGGTTGACCAGCGGCTTGTCCGGGTCGGAGAGCAGCTCCTGCCAGGTGTCGCCGTCCGACGTCCCGCTGATCTTCGACGGGTCGTACGAGGGGGTGGAGACCATTCCCAGGATCTGTCCGGTCCCGGGGTCGATCGCGACGGCCGCGCCCTTGTCGTCGCCGAGCGCGTCGTACGCCGCCTTCTGCACATCCGGGTCGATCGTCGTCAGCACACTGCCGGGCGCCGCCTGCTTGCCGGTCACCACGTCGAGGGGGTTCTTCAGGCGGTCGTCGGTGCCGTCGAGCACATGGCTGTAGATCCCTTCGAGCTGGGTGGCGCCGTACGCCTGCGAGCTGTACCCGGTGACGGCGGCATAGAGCTCGCCCTGTGTGTATGTGCGCTTGTACGCGAGATCGCCGGCCTGGGTCCCCTTCGATCCGGTGACCGGTGATCCGGCCACGAGGATGTCGCCGAGCGGCTGCGCGTACTGCGCGATGGTCTTCCGCCGGTTATGGTCGTCGTCCGCGAGGGCTCGGGCCTGGTACGCCTGCACCCAGGTCGCCCGCCCCAGCAGGGCGAGGACCAGCAGCAGACAGAAGACCGAAGCACGCCTGATTGTTCTGTTCATCCCGCTGGAGGGACGAGCGGGGCGGTCCGGCGCGTTCCCGTCCGTGCCGCTTCTCACCGATTTTTCAGACTGCCCGACCGGCCGCGGCCGGTCGGCGCGGACCCGTCACCGGGTCGCGGAGCGCCCTTCGTCCGTCCGGCCGGCCGGGGGCGCCAGGGTGAAGAGCAGCTCGTCGGTCAGCTCGCCGCGGGCGTGCGCGAAGCCCCGGTCCTCGCCCGTGACGGTGAAGCCGCACTTCTCCAGCACCCGGCGCGAACCGGTGTTGTCGGCCGCCGCCCGGGCGTGCAGCGGACGTTCGGGCACGGCGTCCAGCAGCGCCCGCAGCGCGGCGGTAGCGAGCCCGCGGCCCCAGTGCGCCCGGTCGATCCAGTAGGTGACCTGGCGGTCGCCCTCGGGCCCGTACACCCCGGCGTTGCCGACCACCGCGCCGTCGGCGAGCACCGTCCGCATCACGATCGTCCGGTCGGCCAGGAGCCGCCTCCAGTGGGCGTCGAACGCGGCCCGGTCGGTGGGGTCCTCGCTGGTGAACGCGGCCGTGCGGACGGACTCCGGATCGCACATGTACGCGTAGAACAGCGGCAGATCGCTGCCGCGCACCTCGCGCAGGGTCACCTCGGCCGCGCTCATCGGTCAGAGCCTCCGGGTGGCCAGCGTCAGACGGTCCCGCGCGTCGAAGAGCGCGTCCTTGACCATCTGCTCGTGCGCGGGAGTGAGCCGGGCGACCGGCACCGAGCAGCTGATCGCGTCGCGCGCCGGAGTCCGGTACGGGATCGCGATCCCGAAGCACCGCAGCCCCAGGGTGTTCTCCTCGCGGTCCACCGCATACCCCTGCTCGCGGATGACGTGCAGCTCCTCGATGAGCTTCTCGCGGTCGGTGAGGGTGTGCTCGGTCAGCGCGGGCAGCGTCTCCGGCAGCATCTTGCGGACCTGCTCGTCGCTGTGGGTGGCCAGCAGCGCCTTGCCGAGCGAGGTGGAGTGGGCGGGCAGCCGGCGGCCGACGCGGGTGAAGGGACGCAGATAGTGCTGGGACTGCCGGGTGGCGAGATAGACCACGTTCGTACCGTCGAGGCGGGCCAGGTGGATGGTCTCCGTGGTGTCGTCGGAGAGCCTGTCCAGCGTCGGCCTGGCGGCCGCGACGACCTCGTCGCCGTCGATGTACGAGGTGCCGACCAGTAGCGCCCGCACGCCGATGCCGTACCGCGTCCCCGTCGCGTCGGTCTCCACCCAGCCCAGCTCGACCAGGGTGCGCAGCAGCATGTAGAGGCTCGACTTGGGATAGCCCACGGCTTCCTGCACGGCCGCCAGCGAATGCATACCGGGCCGCCCGGCGAAGTACTCGAGCAGCTCCACCGTCCGTACCGCGGACTTGACCTGTGCCCCACCTGACTCGGCAACCGACATCGCCCTACGCCCCTTCCAGCCCACTTGCGAAACCCTGCGACTTCTTGCCAACACGGAACGCCCGGAAATAGAGTCCCTACATATTCACGATCAGGAACTCTGTTCAGAATACCGAACAACTTCTGATGTGTGGCAGTGGAGCGGAAGGAAACACGGTGGCAGCAGCACCAGTCTGGAGCGTCGACCCCCGCACCGGGAACCCGCGTGAGCAGGTTGCGGTGGAGGCTACAGCGGAGGAGGTCGACCGTGCCGTCAGGGCGGCACATGCCGTACGGGACTCGCTGGCCGACCGCACCGTACGCGCCGCCTTCCTGCGTACCGCGGCCGATCTGCTCGCCGAGGCCGGTGAGCACGTGATCGAGGCCGCCGACGCGGAGACCGCACTCGGCCCGGCCCGGCTCACCGGTGAGCTCGCCCGCACCGCAGCCCAGTTGCGGGCCTTCGCCGAGGTCGTCGACGAGGGCGCCTTCCTCGACATCCACATCGACCACGCGGACGCCACCCGGACCCCGCCGTGGCCCGACCTGCGCCGCTACAAGATCCCGCTCGGCGTCGTCGCCGTCTACGCGGCCAGCAACTTCCCGCTCGCCTTCTCCGTACCCGGCGGCGACACCGCCAGCGCCCTGGCGGCCGGCTGCCCGGTCGTCGTCAAGGCGCACCCCGACCACCCCGCCACCTCCGAGCTGTGCGCCTCCGTGCTGCGCCGGGCTGCCGCCAAGGTCGGCCTGCCCGAGGACGTACTGATCCTGGTGCACGGCTTCGAGGCAGGCGTCGAGCTGGTCAAGCACCCGCTCGTGGCCGCCGCCGGCTTCACCGGCTCGATCCGCGGCGGGAGGGCGCTGTTCGACGCGGCGGCCGCCCGGCCCACCCCGATCCCGTTCCACGGCGAGCTCGGCTCCCTCAACCCCGTCGTCGTCACCGAGGCGGCCGCCGCCGAGCGCGGCGAGCAGATCGGTGCCGGGCTCGCGGGCTCGATGACGATGGGCGCGGGCCAGTTCTGCACCAAGCCCGGCTTCGTCCTGGCCCCGACGGGCGAGACCGGCGACCGGCTGCTGAAGTCGCTGACCGACGCGGTCAGCGACAGCGAGGCCGCGGTCATGCTCGACCACCGGATGCGGGACGCCTTCGTCGCAGGTGTACGGGCCCGGGCCGAACTCCCGGACGTGGACGCCCCCGTCACCCCCGGCGCGAGTGGTGACCACACCGTCTCCGCCGGCTTCCTGACCGTACCGGCGCACCTGCTGGCGACCGAAGGCCCGCACGACACGCTCCTGGAGGAGTGCTTCGGCCCGGTCACCGTCGTGGCCCGGTACGCCTCCGAGGACGAGATCACCGCCGTCCTGTCCCGGCTCCCCGGCAACCTCACCGCCACTCTCCAGATCGCCGAGGAGGGCGCCGACGCCGACGCCCCCGGACTCCTCGCGGCCCTCACCCCGCTGGCCGGCCGGGTCCTCGTCAACGGCTGGCCGACCGGTGTCGCGGTCGCCCCCGCCCAGCACCACGGCGGCCCCTACCCGGCCACCACCTCCACCTCCACCTCGGTCGGCGCCACCGCGATCGAACGCTGGCTGCGCCCGGTCAGCTACCAGACGACACCGGAGGCACTGCTGCCGCCGGAACTGCGCGAGGACAACCCGCTGGGCCTGCCGCGCCGGGTGGACGGACGCCGCGCATGACGCCGATCCTTCCCGAACTCCCCTTTGAGCTGCGGTCGTTCGGACCGGAGGGGCAGTGGTCGTACGAGGGCGGTGTACTGACCGGACGGGCGGGCGTCCGCCAGGACCGGTTCGTACCGCCCGGTGGCGACGCCCTCGACCCCGCGAGCGACGCACCGCGCCTGCTCGGTGTGGCACCGGACGGCGACTTCCAGCTGATCGCCCGGGTGAACGTCGGCTTCGCAGCGGCCTTCGACGCCGGGGTGCTCTATCTGCACGTCGGCGAACGGGAATGGGCGAAGCTCTGCCTGGAACTCTCCCCGGCCGACCCCACCATCTGCACCGTCGTCACCCGCGGCCGCTCCGACGACGCCAACGCCTTCGTCGTGGACGGCGAAAGCTGCTGGCTGCGGCTCAGCCGCAACGGCAGCGCGTTCGCCTTCCACGCCTCGGCCGACGGCGAGAAGTGGACCTTCGTCCGCGTCTTCGACCTCGGCGACGCGGCAGCGGCGTCGATCGGCTTCCTCGTCCAGTCGCCGACCGGCGAGGGCTGCGAGGCGTCGTTCGACCGGATCGCGTTCCGCCCGACCGGGCTCGACGATCTGCGCGACGGCAGCTGAGTCGCCTCGCGTCCGCGCCCGTCCGCCGAGCGGACGGGCGCGGACGGGAGGCGGAACCGGGTGACAGCTCATGGCGGCGACCGCGCTCGGTGCTTCGGCGGCCACCCGGCCGCCGAGGCGGCTCCCGCCCGTCCGCGCACGATCGGCGCCGCCTTCTCGGACGGCCGCCGGGCGGACCGGCGTCGCAACCACGGGCCGACCCGTCGCGTCCCTCCCCTCATGATCAGAACTGCCACGCCCGCCGATCTCGACGCCGTCGTCCAGCTGCACACCGAGGCCCGCGCCACCTACTACCGGGGCCACCTCCCGGAGGAGGAGTACGCGGGTGCCGCCGAGGTCGGCCGCAGCCGCGGTGGCTGGTCCCGCGCCATAGACCGCCCGGACGCCACCGTGCTCTGCGCCGAGCGGGACGGGACCCTCGCCGGCATCGCGGCCTTCGCCGTACGCGACGGCGTCATGCACCTCACGCAACTCCACGTCTCCCCGTCCCACTGGCGTACCGGAATCGGCACCGAACTCCACACCGCCTGCGTCGACGCCTGGCGGCAGGCCGGAGTGGACAGCGCCCGGCTGGAAGTCTTCGTGCACAACACCCGCGCCCAGGCCTTCTACGCCGACCGGGGCTGGGCCCCCGATCCCGACCACCCGCACGTCGGCACCCATCTGGTCCTGCGCCGCACGGTGAGCTGACGGCCCCGCCCCCGCCAGAGCCTCACCACGGCTTCTTGGGACCGGAGTTGGGCCCTGGGGCCCAAGACTCCCACCCACAGCGCCCCTAGCCTGAACGGGCATCACTCTGCTTGTCGGCAGGTCTGGTTGGGGGAGACAAGGCATGTCCGCGATCGGTGGCATACCCGCATACGGAGGTGACGCTCCGGCGCCGGGTGAGGGGCGACGGGAGCTGCCACGGGCACTCGGAGCGGCCCGCATCCTGCTGCATGTCCTGTTCGGAGCCACCGTGCTGGGCGGCCTCGGGCTGTTCGGCTCCGCGCTCGCCGCGGACGCGATGGGCGGCGTGGTCATCGGCCTCGCGCTGTACGGGGCCGCGCCCGGAGTCCTGGGCTGGATTCTCTCGCGACGCGCCTGGACCGGCGGCAGGGGTGTATGGGGCGGCCTGATCGCCGTACAGGTGTGGCTGATCCTCGGCGGCCTCGCCAACGTTGCGAACGGGTCGGTGCACGGCTTCACCCAGGTGTTCCTGCCCGTACTGATCCTGGTGCTCCTCACCCGGACACAGAGCCGCGAGTGGTTCCGGCTGCCGGTGCGGGCCCGGGAGGACAAGCCCGAGTTCTCGCTCTCCCACATGATCACCTGGCGGCGGGACCGGGGGCAGACGGCTCTGGAGTACCTGGGCCTGGTCCTGATCGTCGTGGCGCTCATCGGCGCGCTGGTGCTGAGCGGAGTCGGCGGCCAGATCACGGACCGTCTCCAGGCGGCGATCTGCTCGCTCACGGGCACGTCGTGCGAGGTGGCGGGCACCGGCAGCGACACGGTCGGCGCCGGTAGGACCGCGGGCGGTACGGACGGGGGCGGTTCGGACGCGGGTGGCAGCGCCGTCGCCGGGGGTTCGGACTCGGGCGGCGCCGACAACGGCGGCGCCGTCGCCGGTGGCACGGATGCGGGATCCACCGGTGCGGGTGGTGCGAGCGGCAGCGGCGCGGGTGGTGCGAACGGTACTGGCGCGGGTGGTGCGAACGGCGCCGGCGGCTCCACCGCCGGGACAGCGAGCGGGGGCGCCGGCGGGGGCTCCGCCACCGGATCCGGCGGCGGCACCGGCGGACCCGACGGTCCGGGCACCGACACCTACCCCGAGACCAGCACCGAGCCCGAGGCCACGTACGACACCCCCGTCTCGGACGCGGACTCCGACGACTCCGGCGACTCCGGGAACGACGGGGACAAGAAGGAGGACTGCGGCGGCTGGGGCTTCTTCGGCTGTGCATGGGACCGCACCACGCAGGTCGTCAAGGGCCTCGCCGTCGACGGTGTCTGGGGCGATGTCACCGGCATCATCGACCTGTTCAAGCCCGAGACCTGGTCCGGCCTGGCCGATTACGGCAAGCAGCTGGGCGGCACGTGGATGCAGGACTCCAAGGACGCCGGGAGCAAGTGGGACAAGGGCGACTACTTCGGTGCGCTCGGCGACTGGGGCAAGGCCTCGGTCAACACCGTCGTGAAGGTCGGCGACGACATGTTCGTCGGCGACGAGGTGCGGGACCGCTGGAACAACGGCGAGAAGACGCGGGCCGTCACCGACGTCGTCTGGAACATCGGATCGCTCTTCATCCCCGGCTACGACGTAGCGAAGGTCGTCGGCAAGGCCAGCAAGCTCGGCAAGCTCGGCAAGGTCGCCGCGAAGGTGGCCGAAGCCGCCGAGAACGCCGGCAACGCCGCGCGCCGCGCCCGTAAGGCCGCTGAGGTCGGAGACATCGACGGTGTCCGCAAGGCGGCCAAGGAGGCCGACGAGGCGGCGGACGAAGCAGAGGATGCGGCGCGCAAGACGGGCTGCAGCATCGCCCTCGGCCCCCGGGTGCGCTACGGAGGCTACGGCGGGATCCCCGGGGCCGGAACCGGGGTGCTCGCGGCAGGGCCCCCGGACCATGTGATCCTCGCCGACGACGGCTGCGACAAGGCGGCCGAGGCCAAGGCGAAGGAGGCCCGGGAGCAGGAACGGGCCGCCTGGACGGACAAGAAGCGTGCCGAGGAGAAGGATCGCGCGGCCAAGGCGCTGGCGGACAAGAAGCCGTATCCCGATCCCAAGCGCAACGACACCTCCGACCCGCGCAACTACAACCCGCCGGAGTGGGCCGAGGATCTCAAGGACCCGGAGCTGGGGTCCGCCGACCTCGGCGACGGCTACTGGGCGAGCCGCGACCGCAACCCTCCGCCCAACTGGGAGAACGAGTCCTGGCTGCGCTACCAGGAACAGGTCACCGGCACCAAGCGCGGCAAGGAGTACGTCGTCGCGCACCCGGACGAGGGCGTGCCGCAGGTGGAGTACGACGGCTGGGACTCCGGTCGGCAGACGTTCCTGGAGGCCAAGAACGGTTACGAGAGCTACCTCTCCAAGAGTGACAAGAGCACGCTCACCGATTCCGGCAAGCAGAAGTTCGTCGACGAGGCTCAGCGCCAGATCGACGCGTCCGGCGGCCGTGCCGTCGAATGGCACTTCTCCAACCCGGAGGTGGCCAAGGCCGCCCGCAAGGCGTTCCGGGAGAAAGGTCTGCGGGTCAAGGTCGTCTACACCGCGCAGAAGACGGGGGACAGCACCAGGAAGCCCGGGGCTTTCGACTAGCGTGGACGGGGTGCTTGCTCGGGCCGGACCAGGGGACGGCAGATGATGGAGGCAACATGCGACGTGTGGTGCGGGGCTTCTGGGGGCCTCGGGTGGAGTCGGCCGAGGTGCTGGCCCGACGTTGGAAGCTGACCCTGGACCAGCTCGCCGGGCTTCTTCCGGCCGTCGGCTCCGGTTCGGTTGCGGGTGACACGCGGACGTGGCGGCAGATCCACTCGGGCGGGCCCGCCACCGATCTCCTGCAGGACGAGGAGTCCATTCTCGCCGCCCTGCACGCGGCCCAGGAAGCCCACGGCTGGTCGGCCCGTATCGGCTCCGGACTGCAACTCGTCCTCGCGGGCGAGCCGGACTGGAAGATCGAGGTCAGTGGGACCGGGGGCGGCACCTCGGAGTTCCTCCTCCAGTCGATGGTGATCGGCATCAAATCGCCGGACACCGCCGAGATCCCCGACGCCGAGCTCCTCACGGCTGTCGCCGAGGTGTGGGAGCCGGATTTCGGTGATGTGACCGATGACGACGTGCTCGACGCCCTGGAGGACGACGGCGGCTTCGCCGTCGGTGAGCCTTCCATCGGTTGGATCGGCTATCTCTCCCCAGGGCGTGCGGCTCTGCTGCCGGACGGCATGGCGGTCGCGCGCAAGGAACTGCGCGGTGGGGGCGTGCTCCTCGACGTCGCTCCGCGTGGCAACGTCAAGGACGTACTCCGGACCTACCTGCAGTTGCGGGACGCGGGTGCACTGCAGCCGCTGCCCAGTCCGATGGAGCGGGCCACGCTGTGACGGCCCGGATGGGCGAGGCGTTCGAGATCGATCGCGCGCTGTCCGACATCGAGACGCTGCTGGCCGGGCCGGTACCGGCGAGCGGACCGACGGACAGCCAGGGGGACCCGGTCACGGGGGAGTGGACCGCAACCTCGGGCGAGGGCTTCCGGATCCTTCCGCTCTGGGAGAGCGACAGCCTCGTCGGCGTGTACGCGCCCGAGTGGAATGACGCGGACGAAGCCGCCCGCGGGCATCTGGACGGCCTCGTGGCGGAATTGGACCGTCGGTGGGGTGCCCACCGCAAGGTGGGCATGCGGGTGCCGATCTTCCGGAAGATCGCGGACGAGCCCATGCCGCCGCTCTTCCAGGCACTGTGCGACGAGGACTGCCTCGGCGATCTGTCGGTGTGGGGGCCGGTGGCCGCCGGTCCCGGAGCCACGGACGTGTGGGTCGCGGCCTCCGTCAACCAGTGCGACGGCGACGCCCCGATGATCATCGTGGCCCTCGTCAGCGATCGCCCGATCGTCGAGCCGGACGAGTAGTAGCCGACGGCCCTCCGGCTCGGTCGGGAATGACAGGGTCCGGGGGCGTGTTCATGCAACGAGCGGAGGGTGCCTCCGTGCTGCCCTCACAACCGTGCCGGGGCCGCGGCACGATCCATCTGCACAACAGCCTGGAGAGAAGAAGAGTCATGCGCGTCGAGATCTGGAGCGACATCGCCTGCCCCTGGTGCTACATCGGCAAGGCCCGCTTCGAGAAGGGCCTGTCGGGGTTCGCCCATCGCGACGAGGTCGAGGTCGTGCACCGGTCCTTCGAGCTAGACCCGGGCCGCACCAAGGGCGACACCGCCCAGGTGATCGACATGCTGGCGCAGAAGTACGGGCGTACCCGTGAGGAAGCCCGGTCCATGGAGGCGAACGTCGCGGCCAACGCGCACGCCGAAGGGCTCGGCTACCGGACCGAGGGGCGCGACCACGGAAACACCTTCGACATCCACCGGCTGCTCCACCTCGCCAAGGCCCGCGGACGCCAGGACGAGCTGCTGACACTCGCCTACCGGGCGAACTTCGCCGAGGAGCGGTCCGTCTTCGACGCCGAGGTGCTGATCGAGCTCGCCCTCGAGGCCGGGCTCGACGGCGACGAGGCGCGGGCCGTGCTCGCCGACCCGGAGGCGTACGCGGCCGAGGTGCGGGCCGACGAGCAGGAGGCGTCCGAACTGGGCGCCAACGCCGTGCCTTTCTTCGTCCTCGACCGGCGGTACGGGATCTCCGGCGGCCAGCCCGCCGAGGTCTTCGCGCAGGCGCTGGAGCAGGCGTGGAAGGACCGTCCGCTGACCGCCATCGGCTCGGACGGAGCGGCCTGCGACGCCGAGGGGGCCTGCGAGGTTCCGCAGGCCGGCAGCCAGGGCTGACCCTGCGCCGCCCCGGTCGGCCGCTCAACTGCATCGATGAGCATTGCTTGGGGGTACCCCTCAATTCTTCGTGATTGACGATGAGTTGAGGGGCATTCAGGCTGGACGCATGGAGATCTCCTCGCTCACCCAGGCCGTAGCCGCCGAGTTTGCGCCCAAGTCCACGTATCTCAACACCTCCAGCTGCGGGCTGCTGCCCCGCCGCACCGTGGAGGCGGTGAAGACGCTCGCCGACGAGAATGCCGCGGGCACCGGTGCGGGCGCGGGCAGCTTCGACGCCGTGGACGCCGCACGGACCCGGTTCGCCGGGCTCGTCGGTGTCGGTCCCGACCGGGTCGCCACCGGCAGCTCGGTCGCCGTCCATGTCGGTCTGATCGCGGCCTCACTGGAGCCGGGTGCCGAAGTGCTGGTGCCCGAGGGGGAGTTCAGCTCGGTCGTCGGCCCCCTCTCGGTCCGTGGGGATCTGCGGATGCGGTACGCCCCGCTGGACGGCATGGCCGAGGCGGTGCGGCCCACGACCGCGCTGGTCGCCCTCTCCTCCGTACAGTCCGCCGACGGCCGGATCGCCGACCTCGAGGCGGTTCGCGCGGCGGCCGCCGCGCACGGCGCCCGGGTCCTCCTCGACGCCACCCAGTCCGCAGGCTGGCTGCCGCTGGACGCCGGAGCGTACGACTACACGGTCACGGGCGGCTTCAAGTTCCTGCTCTGCCCGCGCGGTACGTCGTTCCTCACCGTCACCGAGGAGGCGCAGGAGACCTTGTCGCCGCTGTACGCGAGCTGGGTGGCCGGCGAGGACCGCTGGAACAGCACGTACGGGCCCGTCGGCCGGCTCGCCGCCACCGCGCGCCGCTTCGACGAGGCGCCTGCCTTCCTCGCCTACCACGGTGCCGAGCGCTCCCTCGCGCTGATGGCCGAGATCGGCATCGACACCGTGCACACCCACAACACCGGGCTCGCCGCCCGGTTCCGTTCCGCGCTGGCCGGGATCGGTCACGAGCCGGTGCCCGGCCGGTCCGCGGTCGTCGCCGTGCCGGGGCTGGGAAGCCGCGAGTCGGCGCTGGCCCGGGCCGGCATCGAGGTGTCGGTCCGGGCCGGGAATCTGCGGGCGGCCTTCCACCTCTACAACACGCAGGCCGATGTGGACCACGCGCTGGAGGTGCTCGCGGGCTGACCGGTCAGCGGCTTTCCGGGCAGTTCTCGGTCTCCCGGGAGAGGTTCTCCTCGACCCTGGCCAGCAGCCGGGCCAGCTCGGTGCGCTCCGTCGCGTCCAGGCCGGCGAGCGTGCGCTCCTCCAGCTTCGTCCAGGCCCGCTCGACATCCGAGTGCAGCGCGCAGCTGTCCGAGCTGGCCTCGACCAGGACGGCCCGCCGGTCGTCCGGGTCGGGGCGGCGGCGGACATGACCGGCCTGTTCGAGCCGCTGGAGCATCTTGGTGACGGTCGACGGATCGAGGTCGACCGCCTTGATCAGCTCCGACTGGCGTGCCGCACCCGCGTCCCACAGGTACATCATCAGGAACTCCTGGCCGGGGTAGAGCCCGGCGCACCTGAGTGCCTTGCCGGCGGCGATCCGGTGCAGCCGGGCGACCCGTGAGACGGCGTGGCTGACCGGGCCGCCGCGGGCGGCGCTGGGCAGCTCGGTACAGACGGGGTCGACGGGTTCGGCCTTCATGGGGACTCCTCGGGGCGATGCTCCGGCCTGCGGCCTGTCCGGCGGATCGGTCCCTGGTCCGGGGCCGGTTCCGGCGCTCTCCACGAACTTTACCTTGGTCGGCCAATCAATGCGTTACAGTGGCGCAGGACGAAATGCTTGGCCGACCATGTAAATTTTCCTAGGGGTATTCATGACCACCGCATTCGACCCGATCGACCTGTCCGGCACCCAGCTCGTCAACCGCATCGCCATGGCCCCGATGACCCGCAGCCGTGCCGGTGACGGCGGTACCGCCACCGAACTCACCGTCGAGTACTACGCCCAGCGCGCCTCGGCCGGTCTCATCATCACCGAGGGCATCCAGCCGTCCGTCGTCGGCCAGGGCTACCCCTCCACCCCGGGTCTGCACAGCGCGGAGCAGGTCGCGTCCTGGCGCACGGTCACCGACGCGGTGCACGCCGCGGGCGGCCGGATCTTCGCCCAGCTCATGCACGCGGGCCGCATCGGCCACCCGGTCCTGCTGCCGGACGGACTGACCCCGGTCAGCGCCTCCCCGGTCAAGGCCGCCGGTCAGGTCTACACCCACGTGGGACCGAAGGACTTCACCGAGCCGCGTGAGCTGACCGACGCCGAGATCCGGCAGACCGTGGCCGACTTCGCCTCCGCCGCCCGCAACGCCGTCGACGCGGGCTTCGACGGGGTCGAGCTGCACGGCGCCAACGGCTACCTCATCCACCAGTTCCTCGCGCCCAACACCAACCTGCGCACCGACGAGTGGGGCGGCTCCGACGAGGCCCGCATCCGGTTCGCCGTCGAGGTGGTCAAGGCCGTCGCCGCCGAGATCGGCGCGGAGCGCACCGGGCTGCGCATCTCGCCCGGAAACTCGTACAACGACATCGACGAGCCCGCACCGGACGCCGCCTACACCGCGCTGGTGCAGGAGATCGAGCCGCTCGGCCTCGCCTATCTGCACGTCCTGGAGGCGAAGGAGATCCGCGAGCTGACCCTCGCGCTGCGCAAGCAGTTCTCCGGCACCTTCGTCATCAATGTGCTGACGGACGGGCCGACCGGACCGGACGACCACTCGGTGATCGAGGACGGGATCGCCGACATCATCTCGTACGGTGCGCTGTTCATCGCCAACCCGGACCTGCCCGCCCGGCTGAAGGCCGGCGGCCCGTTCAACACCCCGGACCCGTCCACCTTCTTCGGCGGGGACGCGAAGGGGTACGTCGACTACCCCGCGCTGGGAGCCTGAAGGCCTACGCCGAGTCCCGGCGCACCAGTTCGGTGGGGAGGATCACCGCGGCCGGCTCCTCCCCGCCGATCCGGGCCAGCAGTACCCGTACCATCTCGGCGCTGATCCGGTCCCACGGCTGCCGGATCGTGGTCAGCTCGGGCCGGGACGCGAGCGCCGCGGGCGAGTCGTCGAAGCCGCCGACCGCGACATCCTCCGGCACCCGCCGCCCGGCCTTCTCCAGTGCGGCCAGCACGCCCTGCGCCATCAGGTCGGAGGCGACGAACACCGCGTCGAGGTCGGGGGCCCGCTCCAGCAGCAGCGCGGCGGCCGCCTCGCCGCTCGCCCGGCTGTAGTCGCCCGGGACGATCAGCGCGTCGTCCGCGGGCAGCCCGCACTCGGCGAGCATCTCGCGGTAGCCCGCCAGCCGTTCGACGCCGCCGGGGGTGTCCAGCGGGCCGCTGACCGTAGCGATCCGGCGGCACCCCGACTCGTACAGATAACGCACCATGTCCCGGGCGCCGTCCCGGTCGTCGGCCGCCACATAGCTGACCTTCGAGCCCTGCCCGAGCGGCTTGCCGCAGGCGACGAGCGGGACTCCGGCCTCGTGCAGCCGGGCGGCGACCGGGTCGCCGGAGTGACTGGAGACCAGCAGCACCCCGTCCACATGACCGGCGATGTACCGCATGTTCCGGCGGCGTTCCGCCTCGGTCCCCGCGATCATCAGCAGCAGCGGGATGTCGTGCGCGGCCAGCGCGGCGGTGCAGCCCCGGAGCAGCACATTGAAGTTCGGGTCCTCGAAGAACCGCTCCTGCGGCTCGGTGAGCAGGAACGCCACCGAGTCGGAGCGGCCGGTGATCAGCGACCTGGCGTGCCGGTTCACCGTGTAGCCGGTCTTGCGGATCGCGGAGTTGACCGCATCGAGCGCGGCCGGACTGACGTTGTGCCCGCCGTTGAGTACCCGCGAGACCGTGCCGCGCGAGACCCCGGCCTCCCGTGCCACGTCGTGGATGGTCGGCGGCCTGCGGCGTCCCGTGCCGGACTGTCCGTGCCGTCCGGGCTGTCCGGGCTGTTCTGTGCGGCTCATGGTGCATGATCTTTCATCAATGGAAGCCCTGGCGGGGACCGGTCAGGACTTTACGGCGCCGGAGAGCAGGTCGAGGCTCCAGAAGCGCTGGATGACGAGGAACAGCGCGATCAGCGGGACGATCGCCAGCAGCGCGCCCGTAATCACCAGGGTATAGAGGGCCGGGGTGGTGGAGCCCTGCTGGAGCAGCGTGTAGAGGCCCAGGGTGACCGGGAACTTCTCGTCGTCACCGAGCATGATGTACGGGAGCAGGAAGTTGTTCCAGATCGCGACGAACTGGAACAGGAAGACGGTCACCAGACCCGGCAGCATCATCGGCAGAGCGATGGTGCGGAAGATCCGCCACTCGCTGCCGCCGTCCATCCGTCCCGCCTCGATCACATCGTCCGGTACGGCGGAGGCCGCGTAGATCCGGGCGAGATACACACCGTACGGGGAGAGGATCACCGGCAGCAGGACCGAGAGGTAGGAGTCCGTCAGGTCGGCCTCGGCCAGCAGCAGGTACTGCGGTACGGCGAGGATCACCGGCGGCATCAGCACCCCGGCCAGCAGGATGTTGAAGATGCTCTCCTGCCCGCGGAACCGGTACACGGCCAGGGCGTACCCCGATACCGCGGAGACGGCCGTGGACAGCAGGGCGCCGGCGCCGGCGTAGAACGCCGAGTTGGCCATCCACTTCCAGTAGACGCCGTCGCGGTACGCAGACAGATCGGCGACGTTCTGGCGGAAGCCGGTGCCCGGCAGGAACGTGAAGGTGGAGAACAGTTCGCTGCCGGACTTGGTCGATGCGACCAGCACCCAGGCGACGGGCAGCAGGCAGTAGAGCGCGCCGAGGAGCAGCGCGGCGGTCGGCACGAGCGCGAAGCGGCGCGGACCTGCGGGGGTGGATGCGAGGCGCGGCGTACTCATCGGGAACCTCCCTGCTGGGTACGGGAGTTGGCCGCCCTGAGGAAGCCGAAGGACAGGACCAGGGTGGCGACGGCGATGATGACCGCCTGAGCGGCCGCCGCGTAGATGTCGTTGTTGACGAAGGCGTCCTGGTAGACCTTCATCAGCGGACTCCAGGTGGTGGAGAGGGAGTTGGTGAGCGGCTTCAGCGTCGTCGGCTCGCTGAACACCTGGAGCGTCGCGATGATCGAGAAGAAGAACGTCAGGACCAGGGACGGCGCCACCATCGGGATCTTTATCCGGAGCGCGATCTGCAGCTGTGAGCAGCCGTCCAGCCGTGCCGCCTCGAACACCTCGGCCGGGATCGCCCGCAGCGAGGTGTAGATCACGATCATGTTGAAGCCGGTGCCGCCCCAGACCGCGATGTTGGCGAGGGCGAGATACAGCGGTCCGCCGTCGAGCAGATCGGGCTGCGGGAGCCCCGCCCGGTCGAGGAGGTAGTAGAAGGGGCTGACGTCCGGGAGATAGAGGAAGCCCCACATGAGTGCGGCGACGACGCCCGGGATCGCGTACGGCAGGAAGATCGCGAGCCGGGAGAAACCCCGCAGCCGGAGCCGGTCGGTGTCCAGGAGCAGGGCGAACAGCAGGGCGAGGCCGAGCATCACGGGGACGACGATCACGCCGTAGCCGAGGATACGCAACGCGCCGTGCAGCAGTTCCGAGTCGGAGAGCGCACCGGCGTAGTTGGCGAAGCCGGCCCAGATCTCCTCGCGGGCGCCTTTGCCCAGACCGAGCCCTTTGACCTCGGTCCTGCGGAAGCTGAGGTAGAGCGCGTACCCGATGGGAAGGGCGAAGAAGAGCAGGAAGAGCACGGTGGCGGGGGCCAGGAAGGCGTACGGGGCGCTCTTGACCCCGTACGCACCCCTGCGGCGTGCGCGTGTCACTCGGAGACCCCGAAGCCCTGCTTCTTGAGGTCGGCGACGGTGGCGTCCTGCATCGCGGTCAGGGCGGGCCCGAAGTCCGACCTGCTCTTGGCGGCTTCGGCGAAGTTGTCCTTGAAGGCGGTGTACGCGACGTTCACGTTCGGGCCCCAGGCGGCGGGGGCGGTGCCCTGCGCGATCTCGGCGGCCTTCGTGTAGAAATCGGGCTGGTTGGAGAAGTAGTCCGGGGCCTGGGCGAGCGCGCCGCCGGTCTGGGCGGCCGTGGCGGCGGGGTAGATGCCGCTCTCCTTGACCAGCGCGGCCAGCGCCTCGGAGTCCGTGTTCAGCCACTTCGCGAAGGTCGCGGCGGCGGCCTTGTTCTTGGAGTCGTTGGTGACGGCGGTGGAGGAGCCGCCCCAGCTGCCGGTGACGTTCTGGCCGGCCGTCCACTGGGGGAGCGGGGCCATGGCCCACTTGCCCTTGGTGTCGGGCGCCGCCGTGGTGAGGGTGCCGGGCGCCCAGACCGCGCTGACCCAGGCGATCTGCTTGCCGGTGTTGAGCGCCTTGTTCCAGGCCGGGGTGTACATCGGCTGGTTGTCGACGGCGCCTTCCTTCACCAGACCACCCCAGAAGTCGGCGACCTTCCGCGTGGCGTCGTCGTCGATGGCGACCTTCCACTTGTCGCCGCCGGTGGTCCACCACTTCGCCCCGGCCTGCTGGGCGAGGCCCGCGAAGAGACCGGAGTCGTTCGAGGAGAACGTGGTGAGGTCCTTGCCGGGCGCCTTCTTCTTCAGCGTGCGGGCCGTCTCGGCGAACTCGTCCCAGGTGGTGGGCACGGACAGGCCGTACTGCTTGAACAGGTCCTGGCGGTAGTAGAACATCAGCGGGCCGGAGTCCTGCGGCACGGCGTACAGGGCGTCCGATCCGAGGGTCGTCTGCTGCCAGATGCCGTCGGCGAACTTGCCCTTCGCGTCGCCCGCCTCCTTGGATATGTCGGCGAGCACATCGTTGGAGACCAGGGTGGGGAGCGCCTGGTACTCCGCCTGCACCAGGTCGGGGGCCTTGTGGGCCTTGGCCGCTGTGATGATCTTGGTGACCAGGTCGTCGCCCGACGCCTGCTTCTTCACCGTGACCTTGATGCCGGTCTTCTTGCCCTCGCCCGCGTTCCAGATGTCCGCGACCTTGTCCAGGCCGGGCGCCCAGGCCCAGTAGGTGAGTGAGACGGGACCGGATGCGGCCGGGCCGTCCCCGCTGTCGTCGTCCGACGAGCCGCAGCCCGAGAGCAGGCCGGTGGCGGCGAGTGCAGCGGCCGTGGACACCGCGACGATGCGGTACTTCATGGAATTCTCCCCTGACGAGAAGCGAGGGCGCAGCGCCGGGATGCGCTGTGAGCGTTCACAGTAGAGAAACGAATCCGACGCTTGTCAATGGTTGTTGCTGTGCGGTTATGTTGGATCTGCGCCACCGAGAGTGTGTGTGCACGTTCCCAGAAGTTGTACCAAAGAGCCCAGGAGATCCCCATGCCGCACACCGCGCCCGAGCCTGCCCCGCACGGTCTGCGCCGGCTCGCCTTCGGCGGCGACTACAACCCCGAGCAGTGGCCGGAAGAGGTCTGGCACGAGGACGTGGCCCTGATGCGGGAAGCCGGCGTGACCATGGTCAGCGTCGGGATCTTCTCCTGGGCGCTTCTCGAACCGGAGCCCGGCGGCTACGACTTCGGCTGGCTCGACCGGGTCCTCGATCTGCTGCACGAAGCCGGCATCCGCGTCGACCTCGGCACCCCCACCGTCGCCCCGCCCGCCTGGTTCTACCGCGCCCACCCGGAGGCCCTCCCGGTCAGCCGTGAGGGTGTCCGCTACGCCTTCGGGTCACGCGGCGCGATCTGCCACAGCAACCCCGCCTACCGGTCGGCCGCGGCGAACATCACCGAACAGCTCGCCCGCCGGTACGCAGACCATCCGGCGCTCGCCATGTGGCACGTCCACAACGAGTACGGCGTTCCGGTCAGTGCCTGCTACTGCGACAACTGCGCCGCCCACTTCCGCCGCTGGCTGGCCGGCCGCCACGGCGGCGTCGAGGCCGTCAACGAAGCCTGGGGCACCGCCTTCTGGGGCCAGCGCTACCGCAGTCTCGACGAGATCGACCCGCCCCGTGCCACTCCGACCGTCGCCAACCCGGCGCAGCGCCTGGACTACGCGCGCTTCGCCGACGCCACCATGCGCGAGAACTTCTGCAGCGAACGGGACATCCTGCACCGCCTCGCTCCCGGTATCCCGGTCACCACCAACTTCATGACCGCCCTCAGCCAGTGCGACTCCGTCGACTACTGGGCCTGGGGCCGCGAGACCGATCTCGTCACCAACGACCACTATCTGATCACCGACGGCCGCCGCACCCATGTCAACCTCGCGATGGCCGCCGACCTCACCCGCTCCGTCGCGGGTGGCGCGCCCTGGCTGCTCCTGGAGCACTCCACCAGCGGCGTCAACTGGCAGCCCCGCAACCCCGCCAAGCGCCCGGGCGAGATGGCCCGCAACAGCCTCGCCCATGTCGCGCGCGGCTCCGACGGCGCCATGTTCTTCCAGTGGCGGCAGTCGCGCAGCGGCGCGGAGAAGTTCCACTCGGCGATGGTGCCGCACGCCGGTACGGACTCCCGGGTGTGGCGCGAGGTCTCCGGGCTCGGCGCCGACCTCGGCCTGCTGAGCGGCATCCGCGGGACCCGAACCGCCGCGGACGCGGCCATGCTCTGGGACTGGCAGTCCTGGTGGGCGCAGAAGCTGGAGTGGCGCCCGAGCGAGGACCACGACGCCCGCGAGCGCGCCGACACCTTCTACGCCTCGATGTACGACCGCCACCTCACCGTCGACTTCGCCCACCCGGACGCCGATCTGTCCGGGTACCCGCTGGTCGTCGTCCCGGCTCTCTACCTCGCCACCGAGGAGACCGGCCGGAACCTCCGGAACTACGTCGAGAACGGCGGCACGCTCGTCGTCTCGTACTTCTCCGGCATCGTCGACACCCAGGACGCCGTGCACCCGGGGCCGTACCCGGGCGCCCTGCGGGACGTACTCGGCCTGACGATCGAGGAGTTCTCACCGCTCGGCGAGGGCGGGACGGTCCGCCTGATCACGCCCGAGGGCGCCGCCGAGGGCCCGGAGCTGACCGGAGACCTGTGGTCGGACGTGGTGATCCCGCGCGGCGCCGAGACCGTCTGGTCCTACGCCGACGGCATTCCCGCGGGCCGCCCCGCCGTCACCCGGCACCGCCTGGGCAGGGGCACCGCCTGGTACATCTCCACCCGGCTGTCCGGACCCCACCTCGACGCCGTCCTCGACCGGGCCTGCGACGACGCCCGGATCGCGCCGCGCACCGGCCTCCCGCACGACGTCGAGGTCGTACGCCGCACCGGCGACAGCGGCACGTACCTCTTCGCGATCAACCACACCGGGGACGACGCGAAGGTGCCGCTCGACGGCCCCGGCACCGAACTCCTCACCGGCGAGCACACCGCGGGCCGCCTCGCCGTCCCGGCGGGCGCGGTCCGGGTCGTACGCCTCGACGGCTGAGTCGCCCAAGCCCCGCAATTCCCGCGCAACGGTCGAAGGGACATCGACGATGTACGGAAAGACGCACGGAAAGCCACCTGGGCGGACGAGAGCGGCGGTGGTGTCGGCCCTCGCCGGCCTGCTGTTCGCCGCACTCCCCGCCCAGGCCGCCCACGCGGCCAACACCCCTGCCGACACCGGCTTCGAATCGGGCGGCACCGGCTGGTCGGCCTACTCGGCAGGCGGACAGACCGCCGCCTCCTTCACCGAGGCGGGCGGCCACAGCGGCAGCAACCGGCTGACCCACTGGTCCGCTTCGGCCTACAAGGTGGAGACCTACCAGTACCTCTCCGGGCTCGCCGACGGCACATACACCCTGAGCGCCTGGGTCCGCTCCAGCGGCGGTCAGAACTCCGCTTACATCGCCCTGCGCAACTGCGGGAGCGCCGAGCAGCGCACGGACCTGCCACCGACCGCGAACGGCGCCTGGATCCGTCTGGTCACCTCCGCCAAGGTGACCGGCGGAGCATGCACGATCAGCCTCAACTCCGATGCGCACGCGGGGGAGTGGGCCAACTTCGACGACATCTCCTTCACCTCGGGAACGACCGGCCTCACCGTCAAGGGCGGTGACCTCTCCACCCTCCCGAAGAACGAGGCGCACGGCGCGACCTACCGGCGCGCGACCGGAACGACCGGCGACGCGATGAGCATCCTCAAGGCTTCCGGGATGAACTACGTCCGCCTCAAGGTGTGGGTGGACCCCGCCGACGGATACAACGACAAGGCCCATGTCCTCGCCATGGCCAAGCGCGCCAAGGCCCTCGGCATGAAGCTGCTCATCGACTTCCACTACTCCGACAGCTGGGCCGACCCGGGCAAGCAGAACAAGCCGGCGGCCTGGGCCGGCCACACGTACAGCCGGCTGAGGACGGACGTCTACGACCACACGTACGACGTGCTGAACGCCCTCAAGGCGCAGGGCACCACGGCCGACATGGTGCAGATAGGCAATGAGATCAACGCCGGGATGCTCTGGCCGGAGGGCTCCACCGACAACTGGTCGCAGCTCGCGGGCCTGCTCACCTCGGGCGCGAACGCCGCGAAGGCGGTCTCGTCGAGTACGAAGGTCGCGCTGCACCTCGCCGAGGGCGGCGACAACGCGGGCACCCGCTGGTGGTTCGACAACGCCGTGTCGTACGGTGTGCCGTTCGACGTCATCGCGCTCTCGTACTACGGCTACTGGCACGGACCGCTGTCCGACCTCCAGACCAACCTCGACGACGCCGCCTCGCGGTACGGCAAGCCGGTGCTGGTCGCCGAGACGGCGTACGCCCACACGCTGGCGAACGGTGACACGCTGGCGAACAACATCGCGACACCGGACCAGCTGGTCACCGGCTACCCCGCCACACCGGCCGGTCAGGCGGCGAACCTGCGCGACGTCATGAACGTCGTCGAGGCCGTCCCGAACGGCCGCGGTCTCGGCGCCGTGTACTGGGAGCCCGCCTGGACCGCCGTCAGCGGCAGCGGATGGGACCCGGCAGACCCGGCGTCCGGCAACGCATGGGAGAACCAGGCGCTGTTCGACTACAACGCGACGCTGCTCCCGGCAGCGAGCTGGTTCTCCCACCGGTAGAAAGCAGGGAGTGTCCGCACAACCTAGACGGCATCGAGCGGCGCGCTGCGCCACTTCCACGAGGTGACGCGCTCCCGCCCGGGCAGCTCGGCGCGGCCGGTGGACCAGAGCAGGACGGCCCACCGGTCGGCGTCGTCCGGGGCGTCCGGGAACAGCCGGGCCAGCACGCGGTCGCACAGATCGGCGGGCGGCGCCCAGGAGATGTCCAGGCCCTGGACGACATCGTGGGTGTGGACCAGGGTCTCCACGATTCCCATGGCCGCGAAGCCTTCCGGGTCGGACACCCCGTACGAGTGGTAGGAGCGGACGTCCGCCGCGGTCGTCCGCACCATCGCCGTCAGCAGGGCGCCGCTCGCCTCCAGGGTCTGGAGCAGGCCGACCGGTCCTGCGTCGGGGTTCGCGAAGATCGAGTTCGCCGGGCCGCCCTTGCGGTCGGCTCCCCAGCGGAACGGGACCTCGCGGTCCAGCGGTGGCTTCCTCGGGCCCAACTGGGCTGCGTACGCGAAGAGATCGTCGTTCAGATGCTCCACGGTCTCCCAGGAGTCCCACTCCAGCGACCCGGCGGGTGCCCGCCAGTGGCCCTCAGGAACCTCGCGGAGGGCGGCGAGCGCGAGGTGGACCGCGGTGGTCACATCGTCCGCGGCGACCGGCAGCCGGGTCGCGGTCAGGGTGGCCCGCTCGACGGCGCTGCACTCCACACAGAACTCATTGCCCTCGGGGTCGGCGAGCGTCGCCCAGCCCCGGCCGTCGGGCCTGCGGTGGTCGCCGACGAGCGTGGCGCCGAGGGCGAGCAGCCGCTCGACCTCCTCGTCCCGGGTGCGGTCCTGCGGCTGGATGTCCAGGTGGACGCGGTTCTTGACGCTCTTGGGCTCGGGCACCGAAACGAACAGCAGCGCGGCACCGGGGGTCTCGACGAGTGCCTCGGGATCACCGGGCCTGTCGTCGTCCGACAGCCGGGCACCGAGCACCTCGGCCCAGAAACTGCCGAGCTTGTAGGCGTCGGCGCAGTCGAAGGTCATGTGACGTACAAGTGAGGTCATGGGACCAACTGTCGCCGTTGCCGGCCACCGGGGTCCACCAACTTTCGACAGGGGCCGGGACGACGAACGTCTTCCCGGCCCCTGTCACTTGCGGGCTCGGCCCGTCAGCGCCTCACCTCACCGGCGAGAAATCGCGCGCCCCGATGAACTCCGGGCGCCGCACCGGCGCCGCGAACGGTTCCTCGGCCGTGTTCTCCACGCTGTTGAAGACGATGAAGACATTGCTGCGCGGGTACGGGGTGATGTTGTCCCCCGAGCCGTGCATGCAGTTGCAGTCGAACCAGGTCGCCGAACCGGCCCGGCCCGTGAAGAGCTTGATGCCGTGCCGGTCGGCCATCTTGGTCAGCGCCTCGTCGGACGGGGTGCCGGCGTCCTGCATCTTCAGCGACTGCTTGTAGTTGTCCTTCGGCGTCTCGCCCGCACATCCGAGGAACGACTTGTGCGAACCGGGCATGATCATCAGCCCGCCGTTGGTGTCGTGGTTCTCGGTCAGCGCGATCGACACGGACACGGCCCGCATGTGCGGCAGACCGTCCTCGGCGTGCCAGGTCTCGAAGTCCGAGTGCCAGTAGAACCCCGAAGCGCCGAAGCCCGGCTTGACGTTGATACGCGACTGGTGGACGTACACATCCGAACCGAGGATCTGACGGGCCCGGTCCACCACCCGCTCGTCGTTCACCAGCCGGGCGAAGACCTCGCTGATCCGGTGGACCTCGAAGACCGACCGTACGTCCTGCGACTTCGGCTCGATGATCGACCGCTCATCGGCCCGCACCGCAGGATCGGCGATCAGCCGGTCCAGTTCGGCGTGGTACACAGCCACTTCGTCCGGCGTGATCAGCTCGTCGACGGTGAGGAAGCCGTCCCGCTCGAAACCCTGCAGATCCTTCACGGCGATCGGGCCCGGGGTGCCGGGAGCGGACCAGATGACCGGGTCCTGGCGGGGCGTGGTCATCTCGGCCGTGCGCCGGGTGGGATACAGGTCGGCGCGTACATCGGTGGTCATGGTTCAGCCCTCCTCGGTCAGTACCGGATAGACACCGTTCTCGTCGTGCTCCTCCCGCCCGGTGACGGGAGGGTTGAAGACGCAGACGCAGCGGAAGTCGGTCTTGGGGCGCATGGTGTGGCGCTCATGGCCGTCCAGCAGGTACATCGTGCCGGGGGTGATCCAGTGCGTCTCGCCGGTCTCGTCGTCGGTGAGCTCGGCCTCGCCCTCGACACACAGGACGGCCTCGATGTGGTTCGCGTACCACATCGACGTCTCGGTACCTGCGTACATCGTGGTCTCGTGGAGTGAGAAGCCCACCTTCTCCTGGGCGAGCACGATGCGCTTGCTCTCCCAGGTGCCGGAAGCGGCCTTCACATGCCGGTCGGTGTTCTCGATGTCGCTGAACGATCGGACGATCACGGTGAGTCGGAGCCTTTCTCTCTGCAGCGGTACTTCTGTACGGGCCTGCCCGGGGTGGACCCGGCCAGGCGGTCGGGATGTCGTGCGACCCCTCGGCCGGGCGGTCAGGCGGTGTCGCGGACCGCGCGGGCCAGCGTGAGCAGGCCCTCGTCCAGCTCTTCGGGAGTGATGGTCAGTGGCGGCAGCAGCTTCACGACCTCGCTCCGCGGGCCGGAGGTCTCCACCAGCAGCCCCAGCTCGAATGCGCGCGCACAGACCGCGGCGGCGCGCGAGACATCGGTGAACTCGAGCGCCTGGACCAGGCCGCGGCCGCGGGACTGCGCGCCGAGCCGGGCGTGTTCGTCGCAGATCGCGAGCAGCGCCTGCTCGACCTGCTCACCGCGGGCCAGCGTCTGCTTCTCCATCTGGCCGTCCGCCCAGTAGGCGTCGAGCGCGGCGGCGGCGGTGACGAACGCCGGGTTGTTGCCGCGGAAGGTGCCGTTGTGCTCGCCCGGGCCCCAGATGTCCAGTTCCGGGTTGAACAGGCAGAGCGACATGGGAAGTCCGTAGCCGCTGATGGACTTCGACAGGGTGACGATGTCCGGGGTGATGCCGGCCTCCTCGAACGAGAAGAACGCGCCGGTGCGGCCGCAGCCCATCTGGATGTCGTCGACGATCAGGAGCATGTCGCGGCGGCGGCAGAGATCGGCCAGCGCCCGCAGCCACTCGGGCCGCGCCACATTGATGCCGCCCTCGCCCTGTACCGTCTCGACGATCACCGCTGCGGGCTGGTTGAGACCCGAACCCTGGTCCTCGAGAAGCCGCTCGAACCAGAGGAAGTCCGGGACCCGGCCGTCGAGGTAGTTGTCGAACGGCATCGGTGTGCCGTGCACCAGCGGGATGCCGGCCCCGGCCCGCTTGAAGGCGTTGCCGGTGACGGCGAGCGAGCCGAGCGACATGCCGTGGAAGGCGTTGGTGAACGAGACGATCGACTCGCGTCCCTTCACCTTGCGGGCCAGCTTCAGCGCGGCCTCGACCGCGTTGGTGCCGGTCGGGCCGGGGAACATCACCTTGTACGGCAGGTCGCGCGGCCGCAGGACGACGTTGTGGAAGGTCTCGAGGAAGGCGCGTTTCGCGGTGGTCGCCATGTCCAGACCGTGGGTGATGCCGTCGCGCTCGATGTAGTCGATCAGCGCGCGTTTCAGCACCGGGTTGTTGTGGCCGTAGTTGAGGGATCCTGCACCGGCGAAGAAGTCGAGGTACGAGTGGCCGTCCTCGTCGGTCAGCCGGGCGCCCTGCGCACGGTCGAACACGGCGGGCCAACCGCGGCAGTAACTCCGGACCTCCGACTCCAGGGTCTCGAAGACGCTCAGGGCGGGCGGGGTGATGGTCACAGGGGATCTCCTGCTTGTGGGGGTGAGTCGGGCGGCGGTGAAACGGGGCGATTCGGCCGACGCCGGGCTGGGGCGTGTCAGCCGGGCCGCACCTCAGACGTGGAACGGACCGATGCGGTAGAGCACTTCCGGCAGATGTGTTCCCTCGGGGAACAACCCGCCGTCGAAGAGCACTTCGCGTTCCACAGCCGCGTCATGGCGGAGCGCATAGGAGGTGAACAGCCGGTCGGAAGCGGTGTTGTCCGGGGTGATGGTCGTCTCGACCCGGGCCAGGCCCTGCTCCGCGGCGACCCGCGCGGTCAGCGAGTCCAGCAGCTCGGCGGCCAGTCCGATGCCGCGATGGCCGTGCTCGACGGCCACCTGCCAGACGACGAGCGTCTCGGGGCGGTCGGGCCGGATGTATCCCGTCACGAAGGCGACCGGCTCGCCGGTCTCGTCGCGGGCGACCACGGAGGTCGCCGCGAAGTCACGGCACCACAGCAGGTAGCTGTAGGAGGAATTGAGGTCCAGGACCTCGGAGTCGCGGGCGATGCGCCAGATCGCGGCCCCGTCCTCCACTCGTGGGGTGTCGATGGTGATGAATTCGCTTCGGGCACGTGCAAAATCTGCTGGTGCGGCGGTCATGCGAATGGAATTTACCCAGCAAATTCGGAAATTGCATCGACGTAAGGGGTTGGGTGAAGTGAGCCGCTGTGTTATCACGCGGGCGCGCGCCCCGGCGCGAAACTTCTTCGATTTATTCCGTTTTGGGCCCTATTAATGCCGCAAATCGGCCACGTTGTGGAGTCGGTCACAGAGCTGTAACTCCCCGGAGACGCAACCGAATTGTGCCGATCGGCGTTGTCGAAACTTTGGCGTTTAGGCTCCGGGAGAGCGGGCACAAGAATGCGGGGAGCTGCTCTCGATAAAGCGGCTCCCCGCATTGATGAATTCTTATCGGTTCGGCCAGGTTTCCGAAACGGCCTTGCGGGCAGCTTCGAAGTCGACCTGCCGGCCCTCATCGGCCAGCGCCGACCCCAGAGCCGCGATCGAGGACTGCACCACGCCCCGCGTCGCATCCACACCGTAGTGATTGACCCGGATCATCTCCTTGGACAGGGCCCCACCGCCCGCGATCAGCGGCAGCGAGGGGTCGGTCGCGAGCGCCTTGGCGACCAGCCCGGCGGCGTCGACTCCCGCCGGGGCGCGCAGCGTCGTGGCGACCGGCGCCGCGTCCTTCGCCTCGTGGACATACGGCGCCAGGCCGCCGCCGAGCGCCACCGCGGCCGCCCGTGTGGCCGCTGCCGCCGCCGCGTGCCGGGCCATCAGCGCCTCCGGGCCCTCCGCCTCGATCCGCTCCAGGCACGCCTCGAGCGCCAGCATCTCCAGCTGCGCGGGGGCATGCAGGAGCGCCTTGCGGCCGCCGTCGATCCAGCGCTCCTTCCAGTCCAGGAGGGAGAGGTACGAGTGGCGCGGGGCCTCGGGGTTGGCGGCGATCCGCTCCCAGGCGCGCTCGCTCACCGACACCGCCGACACCCCGGCCGGGCCGCCCATCGCCTTCTGCGCGCCGATCACGCACAGGTCGACACCCCAGACGTCCGGCAGCAGCGGCTCGGCGCCCACCGAGGCGACGGCGTCCAGCATGAAGAGCGCCCCGTGGGCCCGGACGACCTCACCGATCTCGGCGACCGGGTTGGTGTTGCCGGTCGCCGCCTCCGCGTGGACCAGCGAGACGAAGTCGATCTCCGGGTGCGCGGCGAGCGCCTGCGCGACCTGGTCGGCGGTGACCGCCGTGTGGAACGGCACCGCCAGGTCGATCACATTGGCACCGCAGTCCCGCAGCCAGTTCCCGAAGGTCTGCCCGTACGGCCCCGTGACCACGTTCAGCGCGGTCGAACCGGGCCGGGCGCCGCCCCGGATGCAGCCTTCGAGAGGAAGCAGTGCCTCGCCCTGCATGATGACGACGTCCTGCTCGGTGGCGAGGAGACCGGCCACCCGCCGCTCGATGGCGGCGAAGTGCGCGGCGGTGAGCGGGGCGAGGTCGAGGAAGGGGTGCGTCACGGTGGTGCTCTCTTCGGATCGGGTCGGCCTGCGGTTCGGCGTACGAACAGCGCTTCCGTCGAGAGTACCCAGGGCCCCCCGGACACCGCCTCGTACAGTGCTGCCATGAGTGATCACAGGGCGCAGCCGGTGCTGCACGTGAAGGGGCGGGTGCTCGTCGGTCCCGACGACGTCAGGGACGAGCTGTGGGCGGTCGGCGGGCGGATCTCGTACGAGCGGCCGCCGGGCGCGGACGCGGCGGATACCGTCACCGGCTGGGTGCTGCCGGGTCTCGTCGACGCCCACTGCCATGTGGGGCTCGATCACCACGGCCCGGTCGACGCCGCCACGAGCGAGAAGCAGGCGCTCACCGACCGGGAGGCCGGCACGCTGCTCATCCGGGACGCCGGATCGCCCTCCGACACCCGGTGGATCGACGACCGCGAGGACCTTCCCAAGATCGTCCGGGCGGGCCGTCATATCGCCAGGACCCGCAGGTACATCCGGAACTACGCCCATGAGATCGAACCCGGCGACCTCGTCGCGTACGTCGCGCAGGAGGCGCGGCGCGGCGACGGCTGGGTCAAGCTGGTCGGCGACTGGATCGACCGGGACGCCGGTGACCTGACCGCCTGCTGGCCGCGCGGCGAGGTCGAGGCGGCCATCGCCGAGGCGCACCGGCTCGGCGCACGGGTCACCGCGCACTGCTTCGCCGAGGCCGCTCTCGTCGATCTCGTCGAGGCAGGGATCGACTGCATCGAGCATGCGACGGGCCTGACCGAGGACACCATCCCGCTCTTCGCCGAGCGTGGCGTCGCGATCGTCCCGACGCTGGTAAACATCGCCACGTTCCCGGACCTCGCGGCGGGCGGCGAGGCCAAGTTCCCGCGCTGGTCGGCACATATGCGGCAGCTGTACGAGCGTCGTTACGACACCGTGCGCTCGGCGTACGACGCAGGGGTGCCGGTCTACGTCGGCACCGACGCGGGCGGCTCGCTGGCCCATGGACTCGTGGCGGCGGAGGTCGCCGAACTGGTCAAGGCCGGCATCCCGGCGCGCGAGGCGCTCTCGGCGACCGCCTGGGGTGCCCGCGCATGGCTCGGACGGCCGGGGCTGGAGGAGGGCGCCCCGACGGACCTCGTGGTGTACGACGAGGACCCGCGGGCGGACGTACGGGTGCTGGCGGCGCCGCGCCAGGTCGTGCTGAACGGGCGCGTGATCGGCTGACGCCGCCGTGTCCCGGCGGAATGGGCGACACGTTGACAGCCAGTGACCGAACCGCCCCCGCGCTCGTTGCAACACTTCTGGTCATGCTCCGGTGCGGTTGCCCACACCGCACATGCGCTCGGGGATCGGGTGACGGTGAGGGACACCGAAGGAACAGACGTACCTCGATATTCGAATACAGGGGCGGAAACCCCCCTTTGGAGTGAACTCGCCGCAGCTGTCTGTCAGTTCACCCTCTGTGCGTAAAGATTCACGGAGTCGAGGCCACCGGCGCCCGCGATGTCCCCCATTGGGCGGCGCCGGTGGCTCCATGTCTCTTGTGGGGGTTCCACCATTTTGAACAGCAACACCTTCCGCCTGGCCGCCCTGGCGGTCGCCGCCGCTCCCGTCGCTCTGCTGGTCGCCGCCCCGGCGCACGCCACCGGAGCCACCACGACCACCGGTGGCGGGAAGGCGAGCGCGGTCGTGCTCCGTACCGCACTCGATGTATCGCTCCTGAGCAAGACCGTCGATGTGCCGCTCAAGACCACGCTGAACGAGGTGCACGCCCCGGCGAGCGCCGAGCAGACCGCGCTCCGCGTGCGGCTCGACGGCGTGAATCACGGGCGCCCGTTCAGCGTGCTGCGCGCCGACGTGGCCACGGCGAACGCGACCGTCGACAAGCACCGGGCGGAGGGTTACAGCAACCTGGCGAAGGCCCGTGTGCATCTGCCCGGACTGCCGCTGCTCTCGCTCATCGAGGTCGAGAAGGTCACCTCGAAGGCGGTCTGCGAGGTGGGTCGCAGGCCGGTCGCCGAATCCAACGTGCTGGGCCATGTCTCGGTCCTGGGCAAGCGGGTCACGCTCACCTCGGGCGGCACCACGCGGGTCGACGTGCCGGGTGTCGGCGAGGTGAGGCTCGACCTGTCGAAGACGCGGACCACGTCGCGCACGGCTGCGGCCACCGCGCTCCGCCTGGAGGTGTCGGTCAACCCGCTCAAGCTGAACGTCGCCGACGTCAAGGGGGAGGTCACGCTCGCCGAGGCGACCTGCGAGACCCCGAAGGGGCCCAAGCCCACGAAGCCGGCGGGCGGCAGCGACGGCGGCACCGCCGGTGGCGACAACGGCGACGGCGGCACCGATGTGAAGCCCCAGACCGGGACCGGGCACGCCCCGGCGGCGGTCGACACAAGTCTCGCGGAGACCGGCGGCAGCTCCACGACGCCCTACATCGCAGGTGGCGCGGCCCTGCTGCTGGCGCTGGGTGCGGGCGCCATGGTCGTGGCACGCAGGCGCGGCGCCCAGGACTGACGCGGCCCGGCCCGAGGGGGCCAAGGGGGCGTAGAAGCGGACGGACGAGCAACAGCGAGGCGGGGAGCGGTGTTCGCGTGATCTCACGCGAACACCGCTCCCCGCCCGTGCGTTGGATCAGCCGCCGGGCCCCTGGCCGTCAGCGGCCGACGAGCATCAGCGCCTGATCGAGCGCCTGCAGAAAGCGGTTGGTGGTCACCCGGTCGCGTACGGCCAGCCGCAGCCACTCGGGGCCGAGCCCCGGAAAAGTGTCGCCGCGCCGCGCCGCGAACCCCAGCGTCCGCAGCCGCTCCCGTACCTGCGCGCCCCGCTCCAGCCGGACCAGCACGAACGGTCCGTCGGTCGGCTCGGCCACCCGCACCTCGGCGAACTCCATGAGTCCCGCGACCAAATGGGCCCGGTCCACCGCGATCCGGTCCGCCGCGGCGGCCGCCTCGGCCAGCGCCCGCGGCTCCATGCAGGCCTCGGCCGCCGCCAGCGCCGGCGAGGACACCGGCCACAGCGGCTGGGCCTCCTGCAGTGCGCCGATGGTCTCCGGAGCGGCCAGTACGTAACCGATCCGCAGCCCCGCCAGCCCCCACGTCTTGGTGAGGCTGCGCAGCACGACGAGGCCGGGGATGTCCGTACGCCCGCACAGCGCCTCGCGCTCGCCCGGGACCGCGTCCATGAATGCCTCGTCGACCACCAGCGTCCGTCCGGGGCGCGCCAGTTTCTCCAGTGCGGCCGCCGGATGCAGCACCGACGTCGGGTTGGTGGGATTGCCGACCACCACCAGATCCGCCTCGTCGGGCACGGTCGCCGGATCCAGCCGGAAGCCGTCCTCGGCGCGCAGCAGCACCCGTCCCACCTCGTGCCCGGCCGCGCGCAGCGCCGCCTCGGGCTCGGTGAACTGCGGATGGACGACGACCGGCCGCCGGGCCGGCAGCGCCCGGGCGATCAGCACGAACGCCTCTGCCGCGCCCGCCGTCAGCAACACCCGCTCCACCGGCAGCCCGTGCCGCCGAGCGACCGCGGCCCGCGCCGGGCCCCCGTCCGGGTAGGCGGCGAGCGTGGCCAGAGAGGCGGATATTCGTTCCCTCAGCCAGGCCGGGGGCGTATCCGTGCGTACGTTGACGGCGAGATCGGTCAGATCCCGGCCGCGTACCTCCGCGTCACCGTGATGCCGCAGATCGTGCCCGCCCGCGCTGTTCACGTCGGGACTCTCAGTGGGAGTGTGCATGACTTCCAGGGGGGTGTGGGGGGCGAGTTGATGACCGTGGGTGGAGCGACAGCAGGACGACTATGTGCCCGCCACCGGGCTCCACGCAACGGTCGGATCCGGATGCGCGTGCTACGCCCGCCGGGCCACCGCACACGTCACCTTCCCCGTCCGCCCCCGGGGGGTCGACTTCCGCTTCGGTACGAGCAGTTCGTCCGCGCCGACGAGAGCCGCCGCCTCCGCGACCGACGGCGTGCCGACCGCTGCGAGCGACACACCCGACGGATTCGGCACCACGACCGCGGCCAGCTCGTCCGCTCGGTAGGCACGCACCGGTACGCCCAGCCGCGCCGCAGCGCCGACGATCCCCGGCTCGTCCGCCTTGGCGTCGACGGTCGCCAACTCCACGACGCTGCAGGGCGGGAGACCGGCCTCGCGCAGTACGGAAAGGACGAGCCCCAGCACTTCGTCGGCCGTCACACCGCTGCCCGCCCCGACCCCGACGACCAGCAGAGTCATGGGAGAGATCCTTTCGCGAACTCGAGGGACGGGACGGGTCAGGGGACGCGGGCAGCGGGGCCGATCGGCCGACAGGAGTCCGTGGCGGTGTTCGTCGCGCTCGGCGCGTTCCTGATGACCTCGGCGGGCGGCCGGGTCGCCCGTCGCGTCACCGGCCGTCGCCACCGTGGGCATCGCGGACCGACGGTGTCATCCCGCGGCCCGCTCGACGAACCGCCGGGCGATGCCCGGTGCCGAAGCCCAGTGCGTATGCAGATAGCTGGCATGGACGCCCTGTTGCACGAAGCCCTCGACACGCCGCTCCGGCAGATGCATGCCCCATGCGGGCGCGGAACCGGCACCCGGCTCCAGCACCGTCCGGTGGAACTCGTGCCCACGCAGCCGTGTGCCGACCGCGGCCAGCGCACTGTCGGTGATCGCGACGGCCTCCCGGTAACCGAGCGTCAGCCGCTTCGACATCCGGCCGTCGGCGTCGAGCACCCCGCACATCGGCAGTCCGTCGAGCGAACGCGACAGATAGAGCAGCCCGGCGCACTCGGCGGCGACGGGTGCCCCGGCGGCCGCGAGATCGGCAACGGCCTTGCGGAGCGGCTCGTTGGCGGACAGCTCGGGGGCGTACACCTCCGGGAACCCGCCGCCGATCACAAGCCCCCGGGTGCCCTCGGGCAGAGCCACGTCCCGCAGCGGATCGAACGTCACGACCTCCGCCCCGGCGGCGGCGAGGAGCTCGCTGTGCTCCGCGTAGGAGAAGGTGAACGCGGGCCCCCCGGCCACGGCGATGACGGGGCGGCCACGACCGGGCCCGTCCGGGCCACCACCCTCCGGCTCGTCCGGCGTCCGAGAACCGGGGCCGGGGGCGGAGCCCCGGTTCCGGGAGGGGCCGGGGAGGGGAACAGTCGTGTCGCGGGCATCCCCGCCCCCCACCGCACCCCGCACGGCCTCCACCGGGTCCCACGCCCCGGAGCCCGCAGGCGACCGGGGGGCCGACCGCGCCAACGCCATCAACGCATCCAGATCGCACCCGCCGCTCACCTGCGCGCCCATGGCCGCGACTGCGGCCACCGCGTCGCCCCGCCGCTCGGCCACCGGCACCAGTCCCAGATGCCGCGAGGGCGTGGCCACCTGCTCGGCCCGCCGCAGCACACCCATCACCGGCACACCGGACTCGTCGAGCGCATCCCGGAGCAGCATCTCGTGCCGGTCCGAGCCGACCTTGTTGAGGATCACCCCGCTGATCCGTACCTCCGGATCCCACGAGGCGAAGCCGTGCACCAGCGCGGCGACCGACCGCGACTGCGCCGACGCGTCCACGACCAGCACCACCGGCGCCTGCAGCAACTTCGCGACATGGGCGGTCGACGCCAACTCGCCCTGCCCAGCCCGTCGCCCGCCACCACCCTGCCTGAGCACTTCGCGCCCTGTTTGGATTCCAGCCCCGTCGTACAGCCCCATCACGCCCTCGATGATCGCCAGGTCGCACCCACGCGCCCCGTGCGCGAACAACGGAGCGACCAGCTCCGGCCCGCACAT
This sequence comes from Streptomyces sp. NBC_01717, assembly GCF_036248255.1. Classification (NCBI taxonomy): domain Bacteria; kingdom Bacillati; phylum Actinomycetota; class Actinomycetes; order Kitasatosporales; family Streptomycetaceae; genus Streptomyces; species Streptomyces sp. NBC_01717. The sequence goes on from NZ_CP109178.1 coordinate 7,063,714, forward strand.
GTACGCGTCGAGGTTGCGCCCCGCCCGCCCGGTGGCCAGCGAGTGATAGCCGGGGTCGATGTAGTCGGGTCCGACCTTGTGCGGCGACACGGCGAGACCGCGCCGGGTGAAGGCCGCCATCAGACCTGTCGCCACGGTGGTCTTGCCGCTGCCGGAGGCCGGCGCGGCAATCACCAGTCGCGGAATCGTCACCACTCGATGCCCCTCTGGCCCTTCTGCCCGGCGTCCATCGGGTGCTTCACCTTCGACATGTCGGTCACCAGATCGGCGGCCTCGACGAGCTTCTCCGGGGCATTGCGCCCGGTGATCACCACATGCTGCGTGCCTGGGCGGTTGCGCATCACCTCGACCACCTCGTCGGTGTCGATCCAGCCCCAGTGCATCGGGTACGCGAACTCGTCGAGGACATACAGCTTGTACGTCTCGGCAGCCAGGTCACGCTTGACCTGCTCCCAGCCCTCCCGGGCCTTCTCCTCGTTGTCCGCGTTGTCGCCGTGCAGGCCGCGCTGCACCCACGACCAGCCCTCGCCCATCTTGTGCCAGGCGACCGTGCCGCCCTCACCGCTCGCGCCGAGCACCTTCAGCGCGTTCTCCTCGCCGACCTTCCACTTCGCCGACTTGACGAACTGGAACACCCCGATCGGCCAGCCCTGGTTCCAGGCACGCAGCGCGAGTCCGAACGCGGCCGTCGACTTGCCCTTGCCGATACCGGTGTGGACGAAGAGCAGCGGACGGTTGCGGCGCTGGCGAGTCGTCAGCCCGTCGTCCGGCACGGTGGTCGGCTGTCCTTGCGGCATCAAGCTGCCCTCCTGTTGGATCCGTTGGATCCCTTGGTTCCCTGGGTTCCCTGAACGTCCCTGACGAGTCCGGCGATCGAGTCGGCCCGCAGCTCGTCGAGCGTGACCGCGGTGCCGCCGAGATCGCGCGCCAACCGGCCGGCCAGCCCGAGCCGCACGACCCCCGACTCGCAGTCCACGACGACGGACGCCGTGCCCTCCGCCTCGTGCAACCGCGCGGCCCGCGCGGCCAGTGCCACCGGGTCCGGGCCACCGGTCGCCCGCCCGTCCGTCACCACGACCAGCAGCGGCCGCCGCGACGGATCGCGCAGCCGTTCCACCCGCAGCACGTCATGGGCCTTCAGCAGCCCGGCCGCGAGGGGGGTACGCCCACCGGTCGGCAGCGTCTCCAGGCGTGCGGCGGCCGTGTCCACGGACGACGTCGGCGGCAGCGCCACTTCGGCGCCCTTGCCCCGGAAGGTGATCAGACCGACCTTGTCCCGCCGCTGGTACGCGTCCAGCAGCAGCGACAGCACCGCGCCCTTCACGGCGCCCATGCGCTGCCGGGCGGCCATCGACCCGGATCCGTCCACGACGAAGAGCACCAGGTTCCCCTCGCGCCCCTCCCGGGTGGCCTGCCGCAGATCATCGCGCCGCACCACGAGGCCGCGCCCGGTGCGTCCGCGCGCGTGCTGGTGCGGGGCGGCGGCCTGCACGGTCGCCGTGAGATGCAGCTTGGTCAGCAGCCCCTCGGGCCGCCGCGCACCGGTCGTGCGACCGTGCTCGGTACGCGCCCGGGACCGCCGCCCCGCCGCACCCTCGCCGATCCCCGGCACGCTGAGCATCTTCGTCCGGAACGGCTCGGCAGCTCGTACGGGCTGCTGCTCACCGCCCCCGGCCGGGCGGCCCTGCGAGGGGAGTCCGGGCGTGTCGCCGTCCCCCGCCTCGGGCTGCGGCGGCGTGTCGGGCCCGTCCTCCCGCGGCGGCTGCCCACCCCCACCAGGCCCGTCCGGATCGGGGTCGTCCCCGCCGCCGTCCCCTTCACCGCTGTTCTGCTCCAGCGTGTCGTCGAGCTTGTCCTCGTCGAGACCGGGCGCGTCGAACGGGTTGCGGCGGCGCCGGTGCGGGAGCGCGAGGAGCGCTGCCTGCCGGACGTCCTCGGCGAGCACATCGGTACGTTCCGCCCACGCGGCAAGTGCGGTCGCGGTGCGGGCCATCACGATGTCGGCGCGCATCCCGTCGACCTCGAAGGCCGCACAGGTGGCGGCGATCTGCCGCAGGGCACGGTCCCCGAGGGTCACCTGAGGAAGCAGCGCCCGCGCGGCGACGATCCGCTCCCGCAACGTCCCTTCCTCGTCGGCCCACCGGGCGGCGAACCCGGCCGGATCGTCGTCGTACGCGAGCCGACGCCGCACCACCTCGACCCGCTGGTCGGTCTCGCGCGACGCCGCGACCTCGACGGTCAGCCCGAACCGGTCGAGCAACTGCGGCCGCAGTTCGCCCTCTTCGGGGTTCATCGTCCCGACGAGCAGGAACCGCGCGGCATGCCGTACGGAGACCCCTTCGCGCTCCACGTACGAGGCGCCCATGGCCGCCGCATCCAGCAGCAGGTCCACCAGGTGGTCGTGGAGCAGGTTGACCTCGTCGACGTACAGGATTCCGCGATGTGCATCGGCGAGGAGCCCCGGCTCGAACGCCTTGACCCCCTCGGCGAGCGCCCGCTCGATGTCGAGCGCCCCGACGAGCCGGTCCTCGGACGCGCCCACCGGCAGCTCCACGGTCCGAGCCGCCCGCGACACGCCGCCCCCGGCCTCGTGAGGCCCATCGGGACACGCGGGATCGGGCGACGCCGGGTCGCACGAGAACCGGCACCCGGAGACGACATCGACCTCGGGCATGAGCGCGGCAAGTGCCCGCACGGCGGTGGACTTGGCGGTGCCCTTCTCCCCACGCACGAGCACACCACCGACAGCGGGCGATACGGCGTTCAGCAACAATCCGAGCCGCAGATCGTCCTGCCCGACGATGGCAGTAAAGGGATACGGGGTACTCACAAAGCCTCCTTGACGACGTCATCCATCCACGGACCGCATTCCAGCCCGTCCGGCGTTCGAGGACCGGGGTCCGGGGCGGAGCCCCGGTTACGGGAAGGGGCGGGGCGGGGAGGAAAGCCCGCCGCAGGCGTTCCCTTCACGCCAACCCCCCAGGCACCCCGGGCTCGTCAGCGCCACGCGCACCAGCCACAACACCGCCCCCTCGGGCCGCCGGCACCTCCGGGGCGCCGGGGCCCACGAACGGCAGTCCTTCCGGCACCCCCGCCTCGATCAGCCGCATCAGCGCCCCCGTATCCGCATGCTCCTCGATCAAGTCCCCCAGCCGGTCCAACTGTTCCTCCCGCAGCGCCCCGAAACTCGTGTCCGGCGCCGGCACGAACCGCCGCCCGGCAGCCGCCGCGACCTCCATCAGGAACCGCCGCCGGAAGCCGTCGCTCTCCAGCGAGCCGTGCCAGTGCGTCCCCCACACCGCCCCCACCCGGCACCCGTCCAGGAACGGCTCGCCGCCCCGCACATCGGCGACCCCGTGATGGATCTCGTACCCCTCCACCGGCTCCCCGAGCGCCGAACCGACCGGCCGGGCCAGGGTCTTCTCCCGGTCGAACCGGATCCGTACCGGAAGCAGCCCGAGCCCTTCGACCTGCCCGGCCCGCGACTCCACCTCGTCCTCGATGCGCTCGCCGAGCACCTGGAACCCGCCGCAGATACCGAGCACCGGACGCCCCTGGGCAGCCCGCCGCAGCAGCGCGTCGGCCAGCCCGCGTTCGCGCAGCCAGGCCAGCGCCTTCACCGTGCCGCGCGTGCCGGGCACGATCACCAGGTCCGCGTCGGCGAGCTCCTCCGCCCGGTCCACGAACCGCACCACCACACCCGGTTCGGCGGCCAGCGCGTCCACATCGGTGAAGTTCGACATGAGCGGCACCGCGCACACCGCGACCCGCAGCACGTCCTCGCCGTGCGGCGGCGCGACGACCGATTCGCGTACGGCCCCGCGCAGCGAGACCCGCAGTCCGTCCTCCTCGTCGATGCCCAGGCCATGGGCGAACGGCAGCACCCCGTAGGTCGGCCGCCCGGTGAGCCCGTGCAGCATGTCGAGCCCCGGCTCCAGCAGCGACACGTCGCCGCGGAACTTGTTGACCAGATAGCCCGCGATCAGCGCCTGGTCCTCGGCGCTGAGCAGCGCCGTCGTACCGAAGAAGGAGGCGAAGACACCGCCACGGTCGATGTCGCCGACGACGACCACCGGGAACCGCGCGGCCCGCGCGATCCCCATGTTCACGATGTCGGTGCGGCGCAGATTGATCTCGGCCGGGCTGCCCGCCCCTTCGCAGATCACCGCGTCATACGTGCCCCGAAGCTGCTCCAGACAGTCCACGACCGTGGAGAGCAGCGACTCCTGCCGCCCCCCGTGGTAGCCGCGTGCACTCATCTCGCCCACCGGCCTGCCCATCAGGACGACCTGGCTGGAGCGGTCGCTGCCGGGCTTGAGCAGTACCGGGTTCATCAGCGCGGTCGGCTCCACCCGGGCTGCCTGGGCCTGCATCGCCTGCGCACGTCCGATCTCCGCGCCCTCGCGGGTGACGAACGAGTTCAGCGACATGTTCTGCGCCTTGAACGGCGCGACCTTCACTCCCTGGCGCACCAGCCAGCGGCAGATGCCTGCCGTGACGACGCTCTTGCCCGCGTCCGACGTGGTTCCGGCGACCAGCAGTCCGCCGCTCATTTTCCGCTCCGTCCCGCGGCCGGGCGCCGCCCCGTGGCCGACCGCCGTCCCGCGATCAGCCGGCCCGCCGCGCACACGCCGAGGGCCAGCACCCCCACCCGGCGCGACAGCCGCACCGCGCGCTCGATGTCCTCGGTCCGCACCGCACGGCCGGCCGCGCCGTTCAGCACCGGCCGGTGCTCGACTCGGCCGGCGTACGCGAGGGTCCCGCCCAGCCGTACGCCGAGCGCGCCCGCGAACGAGGCCTCCACCGGCCCCGCGTTGGGGCTCGGGTGCTTGCCGGCGTCGGCCCGCCAGGCCCGTACCGCCCGACGTGGATGCCCGCCGGCAACCACGGCGAGCACGGCCGTGAGCCGGGCACCGGGCCAGCCCACGACATCGTCCAGCCGGGCCGAGGCCCAGCCGTAGCGCAGATGGCGCGGTGATTTGTGTCCGACCATGGCGTCGAGGGTGTTGACGGCCCGGAAGGCGACGAGTCCGGGCACGCCGCCCACCGCGCCCCACACCAGCGCGCCGACCACCGCGTCGGAGGTGTTCTCGGCGACGGACTCCACCACGGCGCGTGCGATCTGCGGCCCGTCGAGGGAGTGCGGGTCGCGGCCGCACAGATGGGGGAGCCGCTCACGGGCCAGTGCGATGTCACCGGCGGCCAGCGCGCCGCCGATGGCGCGGGCCTCCCGCCCCAGCGATGTGCCGCCGACGACCGACCAGGTCGCGGCCGCGGTGAGGGCGACGGATGCGGCGGGATGACGGCGTACGGCACGGGCGGCCAGCGCGGCTCCGGCCGCGGCACCTCCGGCGCAGACCAGGGTGTGCAGCGCGCCCCACCCGCGGTGGTCGCGCCACAGGCGGCGCTCGACGGCCGCGGCGGCCCGTCCGAACGCGGCGACCGGATGCCGTCGGCGGGGATCACCGAGCAGCTGATCGCCGATCAGACCGGCCGTGGCGCCGTACGCGAAGATGCGGTCGGCTCGCACGGCTCAGCCGGCCGTTGCGCCTCGAAGGACCTTCGTACAGCCGGCTCCCGGTGGGAGCGGCACAGAAACGGACGACGACGCACGGCAGCCGGGCATGGCGATATGTCCTCACTCAGGGTCCGCGCCCTGGTTCGACGTGACCGGCGGCGAGAGTCTCCTGGCTCCCGGATCCGCAGTTCCCCCGGCCTTCCAGCCCGCCTGCGCGAGCCGTGACTTCCGGTGTGGGGGACTGCTCCCCGGTGACAGTGGCGGGACCGCGCCGGATTCGCACCGGCTTCCTCTGCTGTCGCCGTAAATGGCTCCGGCAGTCCACCACGCTCCGCGAATGCCCGTCAACCTGGCCTTGACCTGCGGCGGCGCAGTGTGCGCGGACGCACATCGGGCCGGCCACACGCGAGGTGTGTCCGGCCCGATGGAACCCCGATGACGGAGTGCGGCCAGGTGCTCAGGCGACGATCAGATAGATCCCGTACGCGACCGCGGCCGCGCAGAGCCCGAAGCAGAGGTACGCGCCGGTGCGGGCGAGTGCCAGGGAGCCTGAGGCGGAGCCGCCCTGCGCAGCCGGTTCCGGCTGCTTGGAGAGGCCGACGATGCCCAGGGTGAAGAGGCCCACCAGCGCCACGGTGACGACGAGGGAGACGCCGAAGACGGAGCCGAGAGCTGCCCAGTCGATGTTCATGGTGATCTGTCCTTACACCGTGGCGGGCCGCGCCGGATCGGCGACGGTTCCGGCCGGGGCCGGGATGGTGGTCTTGAGGTCCGTGGCTGCGGTCGCGTCCGCCGTGGTGGCCGGAGCCGCGGCCCCGGTGGGCGGCGGGGTGACGGCCGCGATGGCGGTGGTGATGACACCCGCCGGTTCGGCGGCGGGAGCGACATCGCCGTGACCGACCGGCTTGCGGCGGGACAGCAGCCAGATGGCGGCGGACCCGCCGATCAGCAGCATGGCGACGACGACGACACCCCAGGTGCCCTGCTTGGTGAGGAACTCCGCGCCCGCACCGACCAGACCGGCGGCCGGCAGGGTCAGACCCCAGGCGACGAACATCCGGGTCGCGGTGGACCAGCGGACCACACCGCCCCGGCGGCCCAGCCCCGCACCCATCACGGCGCCGGAGCACGACTGGGTGGTGGAGAGGGAGAAGCCGAGGTGCGAGGAGGCCAGGATGACCGTGGCCGCGCTGGTCTGGGCGGCGAAGCCCTGCGGCGGCTTGAGTTCGGTGAGGCCACTGCCCATGGTGCGGATGATGCGCCAGCCACCGAGGTAGGTGCCGAGCGCGATGGCCATGCCCGCGGAGACGATGACCCAGACCGGCGGGTTGGAGCCGGGGGACAGGACGCCGCCGGTGACCAGGGCCAGGGTGATGATGCCCATGGTCTTCTGCGCGTCGTTGGTGCCGTGGGCGAGCGAGACCAGTCCGGCCGAGGCGATCTGGCCGGCGCGGTAGCCCTTCGCGGTGGCCTTCTCCTGGGCGTCGTTACGGACCTTGCCGCCGATCCGGTACGTCAGCCTGGTCGCCAGCAGTGCGGCGAGACCGGCGACGACCGGGGCGGCGACCGCGGGGAGCAGCACCTTGGTGACGACGGTGCCGCCGTCGACCGAGGACCAGCCCGCCGACATCACCGCGGCGCCGATGAGACCGCCGAAGAGGGCGTGGGAGGAACTGGACGGCAGGCCGACCAGCCAGGTCAGCAGATTCCACAGAATGGCGCCGACGAGGGCCGCGAAGATGACTTCTGTCCGCAGCCCGTTCTCGTTGATGATCCCGCCGGAGATCGTTTTGGCGACCTCGACCGAGAGGAACGCGCCGACCAGGTTGAGAGCGGCGGACATGGCCACCGCTGTCTTGGGTTTGAGAGCGCCGGTCGAGATGGTGGTCGCCATCGCGTTGGCGGTGTCATGGAAACCGTTCGTGAAATCGAACACTAGAGCTGTCACGATCACAATCGCGAGGAGCAGCGTGATGTGTTCCATTTACCCAGGCAATCGTTCGACGTCATTGGCTCGTGGACCGTAGGCAACCTGGGTGAACGGAAGATGAACTGGACGGGGCTCTGTGGTGACTCAAAACGGAGTGGCGTTGATCGTTTCGTCCGCCACGCGACAGTCGGAGGCCACCGCAGGGCGTGCGGTGGCCGGAATCCCTCGCGGCGCCGCGTCCCGTGGACCGCCGATTCCGAGGGCGAATCCGCTGGAAAATCCGACAAAGAGATGTCGGTCACCCGACGCCCTCCTGCCGCACCCGCCCCGCTGACAGGATTGCCCCATGAGCGATCGGGATGAGGACGGAAGCGGCGCAACAGCCGCGCAGGACACACAGGATGCACACGCCGCACATGATGCACAGGACGCCGTCGAGCAGGCCTGGCACGGCGTCGTCGCCACCGCTCGCAGGACCGCGGCGGAGGGCCTGGTCGTCGGGACCTCGGGCAATGTGTCGGCGAGGGTCGGCGACCTCGTCCTGGTCACGCCGAGCGGTGTGCCCTACGACCGGCTCGGCCCCGGCGACGCCGTCGCCGTCGACCTGGAGGGCCGTCAGGTCCTCGGCGAACTGGCCCCGACCAGCGAACTCCCGCTCCACCTGGCGGTCTACCGCAACAGCGACGCGGCCGCCGTCGTGCACACCCACGCCGTACACGCCACGGCCGTCTCCACCCTCGTCCACGAGGTCCCGCTCGTGCACTACGCCGCCGCCATGCTCGGCGGCCCCGTCCGTACCGCGGCCTACGCGCGGTACGGAACGCAGGAGCTGGCCGACAACATGCTGGGCGCCCTGCGTGACCGCACCGGCTGTCTGCTCCGGAACCATGGGACCGTCACCTACGGATCCACCCTCGACGAGGCCTACGACCGCACCGCCCAGCTCGAATGGATGTGCAGGCTCTGGCTCACCTCCGTCTCCGTCCCCGGCCGTTCCCCGTCCCTGCTCACCCGGGCCCAGCTGGACGAGGTGCAGGACGCCCTGAAGGGATACGGACAGCCAGGCTGACCGGGAGGGGTGTACCGCACCCTGCCACCGGACGGCCCCCGCCCACTGGCAGGGTGCGGTACACCCCCCGACACTGAAGCGGTGCGCCCGGCTACAGCGACGGCAGCAGCCGTCATCACCGTCCTCGGCGTCGGCGCGGCAGTGGTCGCGGCCGGCCGGTACGCCAGCGACGCCGCCCTCAGGGTGCCGTCCGGCCGTCCCCTCCCCGCCGACCGCAAGCTCACCGTGCACGCCACAGCGGCCGGACAGGTCACGCTCACCCGCTCCTTCGCCGCGCTCCGGCCCGGTACGTACGGACTGATGGGCGACGGCGTCCACGCCGTCGTCGGCCCGGTGATCGAACAGGCGCCGCACGCCGCCGACGCCGTCGTGCGCCGACTGGAACGCGTCAACAGCGGCAGCCTGGAACCCGGCACCCAGGTCCGGATCACCCCCGCGCTGCACAGCGGCGACCCGAGCACCGCCCTCGGCCTCGACCACCAGGACGTCGAGATCCCGGGCGAGCTCGGCTCCATGCCCGCCTGGTTCCTGCCCGGCCCCCGGGACACCTGGGTCATCACCGTGCACGGCCTCGGCACCACCCGCGAACACCCCATGAATGTCATGGAATGCCTGCACGGGCTGCGGCTCCCGGTGCTCGACCCGGCCTATCGCGGGGACCCCGGAGCCCCACGTTCCCCGGACGGCCTCGCCCACCTCGGCGAGTCCGAATGGCGAGACCTGGACGCGGCGATCCGTTTCGCCGTGCGGTACGGCGCCGAGAAGGTCGTCCTGCACGGCTGGTCCACCGGCGCCTCGATGGCCCTGCACGCGGCCGTCAACTCCGCGCTCCGCGACCGGATCTGCGGCCTCGTCCTGGACTCCCCGGTGCTCGACTGGGCCACCACCCTGCGCGCCCTGGCCACCGCCCGCGGCGTCCCGTCCGCACTGATGCCGCTCGCCGTCCGCGCCGCCCAGGGCCAGACCGGACTGCACGGAGCCAGGCTCCTCGATACCTCCCTCCCGCTGGCTCTGCAGGTCCCGACGCTGATCTTCCACGGCCCCGACGACACCCTGGCCCCCTGGCAGCCGTCCCGCGATCTTGCCGCGCGCCGCCCCGATCTGGTCGCCCTGCACCCCGTACCGCAGGCTCCGCATGCGGCAATGTGGAATGCCGGCCCGGCCCGCTACGAAGAGGCCATGCGGCGCTTCCTCACGCCCCTGATGTGACCTGATGCGATGGATCAACCGGTTGGTCCGGCCCGGTCCACCGCCCCTTCCCTCGCGAATTCGGGTTCCGTTTGGGCTTTCGGGCCGTCAGAGGCAAGACTGCTCCCGTGACGTCCCGTACCCCGCGCGACTCCAGGCTGCGACTTGTCCGCCCGCGACCCCTTGCCACCGCCCGCAAGGTCGTGACGACCCGGCGCACCAGGCCGGCCCCCCGCCCGCCCGAGGGCACCCCGCCCCGTGCGGAACTGGCCCGCCAGGCCAGGGCCGCGCTGGCCGACGCCGTGCGGATCGCCCGCTGGGCCGCCGACGGCGCGAGCCCCGGCACGGCCCTGCTCGCCGCCCACGCTCTCGAACGGGCCGCGGCCGCACTGGAATTGTCCCCGGCACAGGTGCGCTCCGGCTGGGACCGGGCCCGCCTGGCCGGCCTCGTGGAGCTGCACGGCGATACCGCACGCCCGGGCTGGCGACTGCGCGCCTGGGACCGCGACGACTCCGCGGTGCTCCGCGGCTGGGTGGCGCTCTTCGACGCCTGGTCGCTCGTCCACCCGGCGCCCGAGGACATCGAGGCCACCGCGGTCGCCGAAGCCGTCGAGGCCGTGCCCCAGGTGCTCTCCCTCCTCCAGCTCTCGGCAGGCCCGGTCACCGTGCCCGCCCTGCTGGATCTTCTCGGCCAGCGCGTCGCGGAACTCCACGAGGAGCGCTGCGAGGTGCCGTACGGGCCGCAGGCGCCGCCCGAACCCGCCGAACCGGCCCCCACCGCACACCCCGCCGCCCTGGTGGCGCGCCTCCTCGACTGGGCCCTGGAGGGGCTGGCAGCCGTCGGCGCTCTCACGCTCGGCGTCGGCCACGCCACCCTCACCCCGCTCGGCAACTGGGCGGTCTGGGTCAAGCTGGAACAGATCTGCGTCGCCGCCCAGAGCCCGGCCGGGAACATCGAGCAGTCCGCCGCCGACATGCTGCTCGGCTGCGCCCGGCTCACCCCGGGGCCGGCCCGCGCCGAGTACCGTGCCTGGCTCGCCGCCCGCCCCGTCGGCAGCGCCGTCGCCGAACTGCTCGCCGTCGCCCGCGGTGAGGACGCACTGCTGCGCGGACTCGCCTTCGAAGCGCTCCGGGTCGTCGGCGCCCCCGCCGAGCCCGTCGTGCGTTCCGTCGTCACCGATGCGTCGCTGCGCCCGTACGCACTGATCTGGCTGGCCGAGTACGACGGAGCCGACCCCGAGGACGCCCAGGAGGTCCTCAGCCGCGAGGAATCCACCTGGCTCTGGGTCGACACCGCGGCGGCCGTCGCCGACCACGGCGAGACCGCGCTGCTGGTCCGACACCTCGACTCGGCCGTCCAGGGCACCGTCCCGGCACTGCTCGAAGAGGTACGGGCCGTCGGCCACCCGCGCACGGTCCAGGTGCTGGTGGCGCTGGCCGCCGCCCACCCGGATCCGGCGCTGGCCAAAGCCGTCCGCCGGGCGGCGTTCCAGGTGCACACCGGCGGTGCCTGACCGACCCGCAGCAGGCCGTCCGGGGACGCGGACGCGTCAGCGCCTGTCCTCGGCCGCGGGCCGGGCCGAGGACACAGGTGCTCAGTCCGCGGACCCCGGGGCGTACGTCCCGAAGCTCCACACATTGCCCTCCGTGTCCCGCGCCATGTAGTCGCGCGAGCCGTAGTCCTGGTCCGTGGGCGGCATCAGGATCTCCACCCCGTGCTCCACGGCCCGGGCATGGTGCGCATCGACCTCGTCCACCACGACGTACACACCGCTCGGCCCCGCGCTCGCCATCGCCTTGGCGAAGACCCCTTCGCGGCCCTTCGACCCCAGCATCACCCTGCCGTTGCCGCAGGACAGCTCCGCGTGCAGCACCGTGCCGTTCTTGCCCTCGTACACCGCCTCCTCGGTGAACCCGAGGCCCTCCGTGAGCGTCTTGATCGCGGCCTTCGCGTCGTCGTACAGAATCGTCGGATAGATCGTCGGAACCCCGGCCGATGCGCCTGCCATGGCGCTCACCCCATTTCGCACTCCGCTTGACCCTCTGCTGTGATCTGCGTCTCAGTCTTTCATCGGCCACTGACAACGGCCCGGACCGGCTCAGCGGAAGGTGTTGCAGTCGGCCATGTCGCCGCTGCGGAAGCCGGTGGTGAACCACTGCTGGCGCTGCGCTGCCGAGCCGTGCGTCCAGGACTCGGGGGTGACGCGGCCCTGGAACCTCTCCTGGATCCGGTCGTCGCCCACCGCCGCGGCCGCGTCGAGCCCGTCCCGGATGTCCGTCGGCGTCAGCGACGTGATCAGCGGCCGACCGGTCAACTCGTCCGGCGTGGTCGTCGCGTGGTGCGCCCAGACCCCGGCGTAGCAGTCGGCCTGCAGCTCCACCTTCACCGCGTTGCTGTTCGAGCCCGTCCGGCCGTCCTGCGACCGGCTCAGCGTCCCCATCTGGTCCTGCACATGGTGGCCGTACTCGTGCGCGACGACGTACGCCTCGGCGAACGGGCCGCCGCTCGATCCGAACTTCGTCCGCAGATCGTCGAAGAACCCCAGGTCCAGATAGACCTGCCGGTCGCCCGGACAGTAGAACGGCCCGACCGCCGAGGTCGCGGCACCACAGGCGGTGCCGATCCGGTCGGTGAACAGAACCGTCTTCGCGTCCGCGTACCGCGCGCCCCGCCGGGCGAACTCCCGGCGCCAGAAGTCCTGCACGCTGTTGACCACCGCGACGGTCCGGCAGTCGTCCCGGGTGTTCGCGTCCTGGCCGGTCCGGCAGCTCTGCTCGACCTGCGCCGCCGAGGACGCGGTCGCCGTGGTGCCCGAGTCGCCCGACGAAAGGCCCAGCTGGTCGGGGCCGACACCGAAGAACAGTCCCAGGAGCAGCGCGATGACACCGATGAGGCCGCCGCCCACCGTCGCCTTGCCGCCCGGGATCCGGCTGCCTCGAACATCCCGGACCTCGGACGTGTCCAGATCGGCGTCGTCGTCGAACTGCATGGGACACCACTCTCCGCTCCGGCCGCGGCTGCCTCACCGCCGTGCGCCGAGTATCGGACAGTTCATCCGCACCTGCCCCTTTTTGGTAACAGGGTGCAGTGGGCCGGCCGCACTGGGCGAGCGACCGGCGAGCCCGGCGTGAGCACGCGGAAAAGCAGTTGCACACCGCCAGTAGACTGACCCCTATGGCAATTCTCCTTGTGCACTAGACGGCGTCGAGATAACTCCGCCCGTCGTCCCGCCCGCCGTCCATACCGCCCTGGAGTTTTACCCGTGATCACCGCTTCCGGCATCGAGCTGCGCGCCGGCGCCCGCATCCTCATCGAGTCCGCCTCCTTCCGTATCGCCAAGGGCGACCGCATCGGTCTCGTCGGCCGCAACGGGGCGGGCAAGACCACCCTCACCAAGTGCCTCGCCGGCGAAGGCGTGCCCGCCGGCGGCACCATCACCCGGTCCGGCGAGGTCGGCTACCTCCCGCAGGACCCGCGCACCGGCGACCTCGAAGTCCTCGCCCGCGACCGCATCCTCTCCGCCCGCGGTCTCGACGAGATCCTGCGCAAGATGCGTGAGAACGAGGAGCGGATGGCGAACGGCAAGGGCGCCACCCGCGAAAAGGCCATGAAGAAGTACGAGCGGCTGGAGACGGAGTTCCTCACCAAGGGCGGTTATGCCGCCGAGGCCGAGGCCGCCACCATCGCCGCCGCGCTCAGCCTGCCCGACCGGGTGCTCGCACAGCCGCTCCACACGCTCTCCGGCGGTCAGCGCCGCCGTGTCGAGCTGGCACGCATTCTCTTCTCGGACGCCGACACCCTGCTCCTCGACGAGCCGACCAACCACCTCGACGCCGACTCGATCGTCTGGCTGCGCGACTACCTGAAGAGCTACCGCGGCGGCTTCATCGTGATCTCCCACGATGTCGACCTCGTCGAGACGGTCGTCAACAAGGTCTTCTACCTCGACGCCAACCGCTCGCAGATCGACGTCTACAACATGGGCTGGAAGCTCTACCAGCAGCAGCGCGAGGCCGACGAGAAGCGCCGCAAGCGCGAGCGCCAGAACGCCGAGAAGAAGGCCGCGGCCCTCAACTCGCAGGCCGACAAGATGCGCGCCAAGGCCACCAAGACCGTCGCCGCGCAGAACATGGCCAAGCGCGCCGAGCGGCTGCTCTCCGGCCTGGAGGCCGTCCGGGTCTCCGACAAGGTCGCCAAGCTGCGCTTCCCCGAGCCCTCGCCGTGCGGCAAGACCCCCCTGATGGCGGAGGGGCTGTCCAAGTCCTACGGCTCGCTGGAAATCTTCACCGACGTGGATCTCGCCATCGACAAGGGCTCCCGCGTCGTCATCCTCGGTCTCAACGGTGCGGGCAAGACCACCCTGCTCCGGCTCCTCGGCGGCGCCGAGAAGCCGGACACCGGCGAGGTCATCGAGGGCCACGGGCTCAAGCTCGGTTACTACGCACAGGAGCACGAGACCCTCGACCCGGAGCGCTCCGTCCTGGAGAACATGCGCTCCGCCGCCCCGGACCTCGACCTCGTCGAGGTCCGCAAGACGCTGGGTTCGTTCCTCTTCTCCGGCGACGACGTCGACAAGCCGGCCGGGGTGCTCTCCGGCGGTGAGAAGACCCGCCTCGCGCTGGCGACCCTGGTGGTGTCCTCCGCGAATGTGCTGCTCCTCGACGAGCCGACGAACAACCTCGACCCGGCCAGCCGCGAGGAGATCCTCGGCGCGCTGCGCACGTACAAGGGCGCGGTCGTTCTCGTCACGCACGACGAGGGTGCGGTCGAGGCACTCCAGCCCGAGCGGATCATCCTGCTGCCGGACGGCGTCGAGGACCTGTGGGGCGCGGACTACCGGGACCTGGTCGCGCTGGCCTGATCCACTTCGACTGGATCATTCGGCCCAGACGTGATCCATCATCTGTGTGAGGACCTCTCATACCTCGGCGCGGCGCCCGGCAGATACCTGCCGGGCGCACCCATGTGGGGCCGAAGCCCCCCGTACGGCCCTGACCTGGCCGTTCATCTCGGACCCGCGGCCACTCGCCCCCATCGCCCTACGGAATGCCGGATTCCGTTTGTGATGGCGTATTCCCGGGGCGCCAAACCGGTTGTACGGACCTTGCCGAATGGGTGGCCAGGAAGCCCGCGAGGGGTGATCATGAGAGTCCAGAGCGCACTTCCCATGAGGAGGCACGGGTGGCCGAGACTCTGAAGAAGGGCAGCCGGGTAACCGGCGCCGCGCGCGACAAGCTCGCGGCAGACCTGAAGAAGAAGTACGACTCCGGTGCGAGCATCCGGGCGTTGGCCGAAGAGACCGGCCGCTCCTACGGATTCGTCCACCGGATGCTCAGCGAGTCCGGAGTCACGCTGCGAGGGCGTGGCGGAGCGACACGAGGCAAGAAGGCCGCCGCGGCCTGACGGCCGTCGGCGGATCGGGACACGTCGCTGGACGGACGCGTTCCGAGGGCTCACCGGTTTCGGCGGTGGCCACCCGGTAGATCGCGTGATCGACCGGGTGGTTACTGTTCAGTCACTTAGCTCGATCTGCTGACTGCACCCGATCCCGGAGGCGCCCCATGACCTCGCTCGACTCTGTGCTCGACCAGGACGGCGTACGACTCACCGTCGATGACGCGGTTGCCACGGTGTCCCTGACCAACCCGGCCAAGCGCAACGCTCAGTCCCCCGCTCTGTGGCGGGCGTTGTCGGCGGCCGGAAGGGCACTGCCAGGCAGCGTGCGGGTCGTCGTGCTGCGCGGCGAAGGGAAATCCTTCTCCGCCGGCCTCGACCGGCAGGCGTTCACCCCTGAGGGGTTCGACGGTGAGCCGTCGTTCCTGGACCTGGCGCGCGGTTCGGAGTCCGACCTCGACGCGACCATCGCCGAGTACCAGGAGGCGTTCACCTGGTGGCGCCGCAATGACATCGTGTCGATCGCGGCCGTGCAGGGACATGCCATCGGTGCCGGCTTCCAACTCGCCCTCGCCTGCGATCTGCGGATCGTCGCCGAGGACGTGCAGTTCGCCATGCGCGAGACCAGCCTGGGCCTGGTCCCGGACCTCACCGGCACGCACCCTCTGGTGAACCTGGTGGGGTATGCCCGTGCGCTCGAAATCTGCGCCACCGGCCGCTTCGTGCACGCGGAGGAGGCCGAGCGCACCGGTCTCGCCAACCTTGTCGTCCCCGCCGACCAACTCGACGAGGCGGCCCGGGACCTGTCCGCAGCACTGCTGGCGGCCCCGCGCGACGCCGTCATCGAGACCAAGGCGCTGCTGAGCGGTGCCGTCTCGCGCACGTACGAGGACCAGCGCACCGCCGAACGCGCGGCGCAGGGCCGCCGGTTGCGTGACCTGGCGGGCGTCACCGACTGAGAGCACGGCACCGGCCGGGCGACGAGCCGCCCGGCCGCCCCTCTCAGTCCTGCTCAGTCCTGCTCCACCACGGCGGTGACCAGCACGGTGACCGGCGGGTGCCCGTGCACGGCTTCCGACACCGCGGTGCGCACCGCCAGCGCCACGTCGAGTGCCCGGTGATCCCCGGACGTCGCCAGTTCGACCCGCACATGGTCCGGGGCCGTATGCACCGCGCTCCCCAGCACCCGGGTCAGTGTCGCGACGCCGGGGACCCCGGCGGCCGCGGTCCCCGCCAGGCCCTCCGGCTCCGCTCCACGCACCGCGGACGACTCCGGTGCCGACCGTTCGGGGGCCGTGTCCAGCAACTCCGTCACCCGTAGGTCCACCTCGCCGACCACCAGGCCCAGCCGTTGAGCGGCGGCTGTCAGCAGCGCCGAGCGCAGTGCGGCAGCGGCGGTGGGCAGCGGCCGGTCGGCCGTTGCCGACATCGTCGCCTCGATCCGCAGCGGCCCGGGCGGCAGCGCACTGGGCGGGGACGGCAGCGCCGGCTCCGGTGCGGAGTCGGGATCCGCCACCGCGATCCGTACCTCACCGAGCACCGGGCCGGGCCCGGGCGTGTCCGCCGTCCTGCGCAGCACCGCGACGGCGGCCCGCTCGGAGATCCACGCGCCGTCCGCCGGACCGCCCAGAGGGAGCAATCGGCCCAGGCCGAGCCTCTGCCGTACCGCAGCTGTCCATCCGTCGGCCCTGTGCGGGCTGTCAGCCGTCGTCATTGCCCCAGCCTGCCGCATCCGCGGCGCGAGATGGGGCAAGCGCACTTAATGTGGGCAGCGAAGTCCGACCCTGCCCTGAAGGGAAGTGTGGCGATGACCGACACCCCACAGCGGAACCGGCCCGAGAACCCCGACCAGGCGACGGGGGACGACAGCAGAAGGAGCCCGCTGACCAAGCGCGGTGGGGGAGATCCCGCCACCCGTGGCCGTACCACCATCGCCGACGGTGTGGTCGAGAAGATCGCCGGCATGGCGGCGCGCGACGTGATCGGTGTCCATGCGATGGGAAGCGGCCTCTCCCGTACCTTCGGCGCGGTGCGTGACCGGGTCCCGGGCGGCGGCAAGTCCGTGACCCGCGGCGTGAAGGCGGAGGTCGGCGAGTCGCAGACCGCCCTCGACCTGGAGATCGTCGTCGACTACGGCGTCTCGATCTCCGATGTCGCCCGTGATGTTCGGGAGAACGTCATTGCGGCGGTGGAACGTATGACCGGCCTCGAGGTCGTCGAGGTCAATATCGCGGTCAGCGATGTGAAGCTGCCCGACGAGGAGGACGACGACCAGTCCGAGCCACGTCTCCAGTAGGCCTCCCACCCGAGGCAGTTGAGGAGCGCACGATGAGCATGGCTGTGGTCGGCCTGGTGGCCGGCATGGCGCTCGGGTTCGCCGGGTACTTCGGCGGATTTGGGGCCTTTCTGCTGGTCGCGGCGTTGGGAGCGGTCGGCTTCATCGCCGGTCGTTTCCTCGACGGCGATCTGGAACCCGGCGACTTCTTCCGGAGTCGCGAGCGCGGCGACCGACGGCGGTGACGGCGTTGTCGGGGGTACTCGGCCGGATCCCCGCCGCGGAACGCGGGGAGACCAGGATCGCCGACCGGGTGGTCGCGAAGATCGCCGCACAGGCGGCGAAGGAGACGATCGACGAGCCGCCGAAGGAGGGTGCGTCCCCGCGTGCCACCGTCACGGTGCACCGTGACACCGCACGGGTACGGGTCAGTCTGGAGCTCGGATACCCCACCGACATCGGCCGCCAGTGCGGTGCCGTGCGTCGGCGGGTCATCGAACGGGTAAGGGCGTTGGCGGGGATGGAAGTGCCCGAAGTGGCCGTACAGGTCGAGCGTCTGCACCCCGCGGGAGCGAGCGCCGCGGCACAGGGGAGGATCCGATGACCGAACCCCAGGACCCGGGGAACAGCACGGGGCGCCTGCCCACCGACGACCGTGCGGAACACGGCGGGGCAGTCGCCCTGGACCAGTCGGCCTCCGCCGCCTCGTACGACCCGGCGCCGACGAAGGAAGGCGGCGGCAGTGCCGGCCGCTTCTGGTCCGCGCGCCGGATCCCCGCCGGTCTCGTCGCGCTGGTGGTCCTCGGCGGCGCCGGCCTGCTGCTGTACGACGTGGCGGCGGTACGGGCCGACCATCCGGCGATGCGGTGGCGCCGCTCGCTCGCCGACGAACTGGCGCAACGCCCGCTGAACGACGTGTGGGTGCTGGCCGGAGCGGGGGTCGCCATGGCGATCGGCCTGTGGCTGATCGTCCTCGCCGCCACGCCCGGCCTGCGCGACCTGCTGCCGATGCGCCGCGACCGTCCCGGTGTACGGGCCGGGCTCGACCGGACCGCCGCCGCCCTGGTCCTGCGCGACCGGGCGGTGGAGGTGTCCGGCGTGCAGTCGGTGCGGGTCCGGATGGGGCGTGCCAAGGTCGCGGTGCGCGCCGTGTCGCACTTCCGTGAACTCGACGACGTACGGGCCGACTTGGACACGGTACTGACCACGGGCATCGACGGACTGGGCCTGGCGAAGCCGCCGAGCCTGTCGGTGCATGTCCGCCGTCCGGCAAAGAAGGGGTGACCGCGGTGCTCAGTACCGTCAACCGGGTACTGCTCGGGCTCGCCGGCCTGGTGCTGATCTGCGGCGGCGGCGCGGTACTCGCCGCCGGGCTCGGTCTCTCCGTACCGTCCTGGTGGCCGTGGAGCGGCAGGACCGATGTGCTGCTCTCCCAGGCCGACCGGGACCGCTGGCGCGCCGACAGCTGGTGGTGGCCGACCGTGATCGTGGTCCTCGCCGTGCTGGTCGTCCTCGCGCTGTGGTGGTTCCTCGCCCAGCTCCGCCGCGCCCGCCTCGCCGAGGTGCTGGTCGAGAGCGGCGACGGCGAGGGGGCGCTGCTGCGCGGCCGGGCCCTGGAGGGCGTGCTCGCCGGGGAGGCGGGGACGCTGGACGGGGTGGCCCGTGCTCAGGTGATGCTGGTCGGCCGGCGCACTTCGCCGCAGGCCCGGATCAGCCTGCTCATGGAACCGCACGCGGCACCGGGCGAGGCGCTCGGCCGCCTCACGGACGAGGCGCTGGCCCATGCGCGGGACTCTGCGGGACTGGCGCAGCTACCGGCCGAGGTGCGGCTGCGGGCCGTCAAGCACCGTGCGGAACGCGTGAGTTGACGGCGGGGACGTCCGGCGGAGGAGCGATCCTGCCCGCCGAGGGGTCTCCCGTGCCCCTGAGACCATGGGGGAGGTCGAGGACAGGCTCGGCCACCGGACGGCCCCGGCGCTCGCTCAGAACCCGTGCCGTACCCCGCCGTCCACCGGCACCATGATCCCCGTCAGATACGACGCCGCGGGCGACAGCAGGAACGCCGCCGTCCGGCCGAACTCCTGAGGCGTGCCGTACCGGCGCAACGGAATGCGCGCCTCGGCCGCCGCACGGGACGCCTCCGCATCGCCGGACAGCGCGTCCAGCTCACGCACCCGGTCCGTGTCGATCCGAGCCGGCAGCACGCCCACCACGCGGATGCCCCGCGGGCCGAGCTCGTCGGCCAGGGACTTGGCGAATCCGGCCAGGCCAGGTCGCAGACCGTTCGAAATGGTCAGCCCGGCGATCGGCTCATGGACCGAGCCGGACAGCACGAAGCCGATCACCCCGCCCTCGCCGAGCGCCGCGGCCGCCGTACGGGCCAGCCGCACGGCACCCAGGAACACCGAATCGAATGCCGACTGCCACTGCTCGTCCGTGTTGTCCGCGACGAAGCCGGGGGCGGGCCCACCGACGCTGATCAGGATGCCGTCGAGCCGCCCGAACCGCTCATGGGCGGCGTCCACCAGCCGCTGCGCGGCGGCGGGCTCCGCATTGTCGGCGGCGAGACCGACGGCGTCCGGCCCCAGTTCGGCGGCGGCCGCCTCGACCCGCTTCTCGTCGCGGCCGGTGATGATCACCTTCGCGCCGTCCGCCACCAGCTCCCGCGCCGTGGCGTTGCCCAGCCCCCGGGTCGCGCCCGTGACGATGTACACACGATCCTTCAATTCAAGATCCATGGCCCCTATCCTGCCGTCTCGGCCTCCAGGATGTCCTCCCCGGTCAGTGCGATCGCGGTGCCCACCAGTCCGATATGGCTGAATGCCTGCGGGAAATTGCCCAACTGCCGCCGCGCCACGGTGTCGTACTCCTCGGCGAGCAGCCCGACATCGTTGCGGAGCTCGAGGAGCCGCTCGAAGAGTTCGGTGGCCTCCTCGGCGCGCCCGGTCAGGCGCAGCGCGTCAGCCAGCCAGAACGAGCACGCCAGGAACGCCCCTTCGCCGCCCGGCAGCCCGTCGATCGAGACACCCTCCGTGCTGTAGCGGCGGACCAGACCGTCGCTGCCCAGCTCGTCACGGACCGCGTCGACCGTGCCGACGAGACGCGGATCGTCCGGCGGCAGGAATCCGGTCCGGGCGATCAGCAGCGTCGCGGCGTCCAGGTCCCGGGAGCCGTACGACTGCGTGAACGTGTTCCGTACGGGGTCGTACCCCTTCTCGCACACCTCCCGGTGCACGGCGTCCCGCATCACCCGCCACCGTTCGGCGTCCCCGGCCAGCGACGGGTTCGCCTCCAGGGTGCGCACCGCGCGGTCTGCGGCGACCCAGGCCATCACCTTCGAGTGCACGAAGTGGCGGCGCTGGCCGCGGATCTCCCAGAGCCCCTCGTCCGGCTCGCGCCAGGTGGACTCCAGGAACCCGAGCAGGCTGAGCTGCAGGCTCCAGGCGTGCGGTTGATCGGCCAGGCCCGCCTCGCGCGCGAGCCGGAGCGAGTCGATGACCTCTCCGTACACATCGAGCTGCCGTTGCCGGACCGCCGCGTTGCCGATCCGGACCGGGCTGGAGTTCTCGTATCCGGCCAGCCATGGCAGCTCCGCCTCGGGCAGCCGCCGTTCGCCCGACAGGCCGTACATGATCTGCAGGTCGGCGGGGTCCCCGGCGACCGCGCGCAGCAGCCAGTCCCGCCAGGCGGCGGCCTCCCCCACATAGCCGGCCGAGAGCAGCGCGTTGAGCGCCAGGGTGGAGTCCCGCAGCCAGCAGAAGCGGTAGTCCCAGTTCCGTACGCCGCCGATCTCCTCCGGCAGCGATGTGGTGGGGGCCGCCACGATGCCGCCGGTCGGGGCGAAGGTGAGCGCCTTGAGGGTGATCAGCGAGCGGATCACGGCTTCCCGGTACGGTCCCCGGTACTTGCAGCGGGCCGACCACTCGGCCCAGTCGGAGAGGGTGTTCTTCAGCGCCTCGTGCGGATCGACGAGATCGGGGCGCGGCGAGTGCGACGGGTGCCAGGTCAGTACGAACGCCACCTGCTCGCCGGCGGAGACGGTGAACGACGAGCAGGTGGAGAACTCCTGGCCCCAGGTCTTGACCGGTGGCTCGCTGCGCAGCCAGACCGAGTCGGGTCCGGCGACCGCCACCCGGTGGCCCTGCGAACGGCGCATCCACGGCACGATGGAGCCGAAGTCGAAGCGCAGCCGGATCACCGAAGTCATGTCGACGGTGCCGCTGATCCCCTCGACGATCCGCATGACATCGGGTTCCTGGTCGCGCTGCGGCATGAAGTCGATGACCTTGACGGTGCCGGTGCGGGTCTCCCAGAACGTCTCCAGGACGAGGGAGTCACCCACGTAGCCGCGCCGGGTGCAGGTGTCCGCGCCCTTCGGGGCGATGCGCCAGTGGCCGTTGTCGTCGTCGCCGAGCAGGCCGGCGAAGCAGGCGCCCGAGTCGAAACGGGGTAGACAGAGCCAGTCCACAGAACCGTTCCTGCCGACCAGGGCGGCTGTCTGCAGATCGCCGATGAGGGCGTAGTCCTCGATGCGTGGGGTCACGTTCTGCCGTGTTCCCGAACCGGGGCCTCGCTAAGCAGCCGGTGTCCCACGGGCGGCCGCAGACTCCTGCAGCGGAACCGGTCGAGCGGCCATCGGTCAGGCTGTCGTGGGCGCCGTGTCAGGCAGTCGCCGGCTCGGGCTGCTCCGGCTCCGACTCCGGCTCTCCGGAGGCCTCGGCCTTGGCCGCGGCCTCCACCCGGTCGCGCTTCTCGCGCCGGGCCAGCACCACATATCCGACCGGGACGCCCGAGGCGAACAGCCACCACTGGACCGCATACGCCATGTGCGGACCGATGGAGCTGTCGTCGGGGGCCTCGATCAGCTCGGGGACGTCGCCGGACGGTTCGGGGCCGGTCTGCTCGATGTAGCCGCCGAGGACCGGCCGGGAGAGAGCCTTGGCCTGCTGGGCGCTGTTGATCAGCATCACCTGGCGGTCCGGCAGGTCCGACAGGTCCTTGATTCCGCTGGTTCCCGTCGTCTCGTCGGCCTTGAGCCGCCCTGTGACGGTCACCTCGCCCTTGGGTACGGCCGGGACGTCCGGGAAGGCGCGCTGGTCGTCGGCGGCGGGGACCCAGCCGCGGTTGATCAGGACCGTACCGCCGCCCTTGAGGTCGAGCGGGATCAGTACGTGGAAACCGATGCTTCCGTCCGTGGAGGTCCGGCGGCGCACCACGACCTCGTGCTCCGTGTCGTACGTCCCCGTGGCCGTCACCGCACGCCAGTAGTCGGAGCGCGGGATGGTGTGACCCGGGGAGGTGAGTGTGGCGACCGGAACCGGCTTCGCCTTGAGGTTGTGCGAGATCAGAGCGTTCTGCGCCACCCGGTGCTCATGCCGGTGCAGCTGCCAGAAGCCCAGCTCGACCATCGTGGGAATGAGGACGAGGGTGAGGAGGGCGAGGATCAGCCACTGCCGGGTCAACAGGAAGCGGTACACCCCACGACGGTACAACTGCGTCATGGGGTGCCTCGCGGAGGGGGTGGCGGAACGGACCGTGCGGCCGGTGGTCAGACCTTGTCGATGATGCCCACCTTCCCCTCCGCCCGGGCGCAGTGACCGCCGCAGAACCAGTGCCCGTCCACCTCGACACCCTGGCCGATGACCTGGACCCGGCAGTGCTCACAGATGGGCGCCATCCGGTGAATGGCGCAGGAGAAGCAGTCGAAGACATGCACCGCGCCCTGCGCGTGCACCTCGAACGACATGCCGTAGTCGTTTCCGCAAACTTCACAACGTGCCATGCGCCACAGGGTGGGATGCGGGGGCGCCGGGCGGCGAGCGGCGGACGGGCGAGTCGCCCCCGGTTCACTCCGATGACGGCGTCGGCAGGGCGGGGGCCACCGGGGCCCCGGTCGTCGTCGACACCTGTGCCACATCCCGCAGCAGATGGGTGAAGGCGCTCTCGTCCACGATCGGTGTGCCGAACGCCTTTGCCTTCACCGTCTTCGACGTCGCCGCGTCGGGGTCGTTGCTGACCAGCAGGCTGGTCAGCCGGGAGACGCTGGTCGCCACATGCAGCCCGGCCTCGATCGCCCGGTCCTCCAGCAGCTCACGGTCGATGGAGGTGTCCCCGGAGAACGCCACCCGCATGCCCTGCATGAGCGGTTTGTCCTTGTCGTACCGCCCCGGGTTCGGATACGGGCAGGCCGGCCGCTTGCGCGAAGGGCGCCAGCTGCTCTGGCTGCCGTACGACGGCTGGTGGCCGACCCGCGGGGTGACCGGGGATTCCGACCACTCGGTCAGCGGGCGGCACTCCAGCAGTGGCAGCCGCACCCCGTCGCGCGCCGCCGCATGCAGACTCGGCCGGAACGCCTCGGCCAGCACCCGGGCGTCGTCCAGCGCGTGGTGTGCACGCTGCTGTACGACTCCGAAGTGTGCGGCCAGCGACTGCAGCTTGTGGTTGGGCAGCGGCAGCCGGAGCTCCTTGGAGAGCGCGATGGTGCAGAGCCGGTGTTCGACCGGGGCGACGACCGCGGCGCGCGCGTACTCCCGGGCCAGCATCGACCAGTCGAAGGCGGCGTTGTGCGCGACGAGCACGCGGCCCGCGAGACGCTCGGACAGATCGGCGGCGACTTCCGGGAAGAGCGGGGCGCCCTCCAGGACATCACTGGTCAGGCCGTGGATCCAGACGGGGCCGGGGTCCCGCTCCGGGTTGACGAGGGTGTACCAGTGGTCCTCGACGTTGCCCTGCGCGTCCAGCCGGTAGACGGCAGCGGACACTATCCGGTCGTCCCGGGCGAGTCCGGTGGTCTCCACGTCGACGACCGCGTACCCCTGTGGGTAGGCGGTCGGCCACGGTGCTGCGGTCTGGCGGTCGTCGAGCATGGTCACAGAGAATACGGGCCGGGACTGACAGCCCCCCATCCGGGAGCGTTCTGTTCGAGCCGCCCGGCGAGGCGCCGCTAGCTTCCACCGGTGGCGAGCAGTCCGTTCACCAGTGCCCGCATGGACGCCGTGAACAGTCGTTCCTGGTCGGCGGGGAGGGCGAGCGCGCGGGCCAGCGCCGGGTCGTGCTCGGCCGTGACCACGTCCCAGAGATCACCCTCGCCGGGGGACTGGACCGGGGAGCGTTCCCGGTTGCGTTCGACGAGCAGGAAGCCGACGGTCTGGAACTGCACCGCCCGTACCGCGTCGGCGGCCCGCGCCCCGCGCAGCCCCGCGGCGTGCACCTCGTGGACGAGGGCCTGCTGCGCGGGCAGGAACATCCGCTCCGTGAGACCGCGTTCATGGACGATCGCGATCAGGTGGGGGCGGGCGCGCAGTTCGCGGCGCAGCCCCCGGGCGACGGAGACTATCCGGGCCACCGGGGTCCGGCCGGCCGGCCGGACGGCGCCCATCTCCTGGACGGTGCGCTCCACCAGGGCGTCGAGCAGCGACTCGCGATTGCCGACATGCCAGTAGATCGAGGTGACCGCCGTGCCCAGCTCGGCGGCCAGCTTGCGCATCGTGAGGGCATCCGGGCCGTGCTGCCGCACCAGGGCGGCAGCGGCCTCCAGAACCTCTTCGCGGGTCAGCGACGATCGCGCCACAGTGCTCCCAGCTTTCCGAACTCCGTTACGTGCATGCCTATTTACCCTTCATTCCGGCCGGTGTAACTGTGTTACAGAACCCGGGCACGGACAACCGAGAAGGGTGGTACGTCCATGGCACGTGTACGGTACGGCGCGCGCACCGACGCCGAGCTGGCGGCGGCCCGCACAGCCCGCTCCGAACTCCCCGACATCTGGTCCACCGGCGTGGTCGCCGTCTGGGAGAGCGACCCCGACGCGGTCGCGGCGGTCCTGCCACCGCCCCTCAAACCCGCCGAACGCCCGCTCGTCCGCGCCGCCATCAGCAAGGTCGACCTCCCCGGCTATCCGCTGGGTGCGGGCTCCGTCGCCGTCGCCGCCGTCCACGACGGGCACGAGGGCTGGTATCCGCTCGTCATGCCGATGACCCACGAGCGGGCACTGATCGGCGGCCGTGAGGTCTTCGGCGAACCGAAGAAGCTGGGCGAGGTGACCGTCGAGCGTGACGGACCCGTCGTCCGGGCCGCGCTCGTCCGGCACGGCATCGCGTTCGTCGAGGTGCGCGGCGCGGTCGGCGAGCAGCTGCCGCTGCCCGAACCGGCGGAGAAGCTCGACTTCTACTTCAAGTTCCTGCCTGCCGCGGACGGTGAGGGCTTCGACGCCGATCCCGTACTGATCCACTGCATCCGCCACGAGAAGGTCCGCAAGCTGGAACGGATCTCGGGCGATGTGGTGCTGCGCGAGTCGGTGTACGACCCGGTCGCCGACCTCCCCGTACACCGGCTGATCGATCTGACCATCGGCGAGAAGACCAGCGACCAGCGGGGCAGGGCCGTCGAGCGGGTGAGCGCCGAGGCGCTGCTGCCGTACATCCACCAGCGTTACGACGACCCGCAGCAGATCCACGACGGCCCGCCGCAGGGGAGTGTCCGATGAGGCTGGGGGAGGGGCAGGTCGCCGTCGTCACCGGCGCCGCGAGCGGCATCGGGCTCGCGATGGCCCGCAGGTTCGCGGCCGAGGGACTGAAGGTCGTCCTCGCCGACGTGGAGGAGGGCGCGCTCGACAAGGCGGCGGGCGAGCTGCGCGAGGACGGCGCGCAGGTGCTGGCGCGGGTGGCCGACGTCAGCGAGCGGGACTCCGTCCAGGCTCTCGCCGACGCCGCGTACGACACCTTCGGCGCCGTCCATGTGCTGTGCAACAACGCGGGCGTCGGCTCCGGTGCCGAGGGCCGGATGTGGGAGCACGAGCCGAACGACTGGAAGTGGGCGTTCGCCGTCAATGTGTGGGGCGTCTTCCACGGCATCCAGGCCTTCGTGCCCCGGATGATCGAGGGCGGCGAGCCCGGCCGGGTCGTCAACACCTCGTCCGGCGACGGCGGCATCGCCCCGCTGCCGACCGCCTCCGTCTACGCGGTCACCAAGTCCGCCGTCGTCACGATGACCGAGTCGCTCTACGCGCATCTGAAGGCGGAGGGCGCGGCGGTCGGCGCCTCGGTGCTCTTCCCCGGCCCGCACATGCTCCGTACCGGACTGTGGGAGTCGCACCGCAACCGGCCCGAGCGATACGCCAAGGAGCGGCCCCGCCGGACCCCGTACCGCAGCCTCGACCAGTGGGAGTCCGCCATGAGGGCGGCGGGCCACGAGGTCGAGTTCACACCGGTGGAGGAGGTCGCGGGCACGGTCGTGGACGGGATCCGCGCCGACCGCTTCTGGCTGCTGCCGCCGAGCGAGCACAGCGACCGGCAGATCCGCGCCAGGTCGCGGTCGATGCTCGACCGGGCGAACCCGTCGTACCTGGAGAGCTTCATACTCGACTGAGGGGCGAGCGATGACCGACCCGTATCTGATCATCTCCTCCGACTGCCACGCCGGACTGCCCACCGAGGAGTACCGGCCCTATCTGGACGCCCGCTTCCACCGGGAGTTCGACGACTTCCTTGCCGGGCGCGACCGCCGCCGTGAGGAGATGACCCGCCTCGGCGTACGCAACGAGGCCTTCGCAGACAAGTGGTTCCACGACAACGAGGAAGGGCTGAGGGGTGGTTGGGACGCCGCGCAGCGGCTCAAGGAGCTCGACGGCGACGGAGTGGCGGCCGAGGTCGTCTTCCCGGACGCGGACGCCGTCGACAGCCGGACCGCCGCCCCGTTCGGGGTCGGCCTCGGCCTCTCCGGCGACCAGGACCCGGAGCTCGGCATGGCCGGCGCGCAGGCCCACAACCGGTGGCTCGCCGACTTCGTCTCGCAGAACCCCGAACGGCACTGCGGAGTCGCCCTGTTGCCCGTCACGGGTGAGGTCGACCGTGTCGTCGCCGAGATCCACCGGGCCAAGGAGTCCGGTCTCGGGGCGTTGATGATCCCCTCCATGTGGGTGGACAAGGCGCCGTACCACGACCGCCGTTACGACCCCGTGTGGGCGGCCGCCGCCGGGACGGGGATGCCGGTCGTCACACACTCCGGCGCGGCCCCGCGCCACGAGTACGGCGACCACCTGGGGATCTACGTCTCCGAGGTCACCTGGTGGCCGTCCCGCCCGCTCTGGTTCCTGCTCTGGTCGGGCGCCTTCGAACGCCACCCGGGGCTGAGGTTCGGCGTCGCCGAGTCCGGCTGCTGGTGGCTGCCGAACCTGCTCTGGTTCATGGACCGGCTCTACCTGGGCGCCCACGGCGGAAAGAAACTCTCGCCGTTCGCCGAGCTGAAGCGGCCCCCGCACGAATACCTGGACCGCCAGGTCTTCATCTGCGCCACCAACACCAAGCGCCGCGAGCTCGCCCAGCGGTACGAGATCGGCGTCGACAACATCCTGTGGGGCAGCGACTTCCCGCACCCCGAAGGCACCTGGCCGAACACCGCCGACTGGCTGCGCACCACCTTCCACGACATCCCGGTGGCCGAGACCCGCCGGATGCTGGGACTCGCCGCCGCCGAGGTCTTCGGCTTCGACACGGCGAAGCTCGCGCCGATCGCCCGGCGCATCGGCCCGACCCCGCAGGAGCTGGGCCAGAGCGCCGACCAGACGGCGGTCGAAGCGTCCTGGGCACGCTCGCGCGAGGTCGGCCGGCACTGGCTGACGGACCACGACTTCCCGGTCCTGGGGGTCGGCTGATGTCCCGCGAGCGCTACACCGTCATCTCCGCCGACTGTCACGCGGGCGCCGACCTGCTCGACTACAAGCCGTATCTGGAGGCGAAGTACCACGACGATTTCGACGCATGGGCGGCGGCGTACGTCAATCCGTACGCGGACCTCCTCGCCGACACCGCCGACCGCAACTGGAACTCCGCCCGCCGCCTCGCCGAGCTGGCGGCGGACGGCATCGTCGCGGAGGTCGTCTTCCCCAACACCATCCCGCCGTTCTTCCCCTCGGCCTCCCTGATGGCCCCCGCCCCCTCACCGCAGGAGTACGAACAGCGCTGGGCGGGCCTGCGCGCCCACAACCGCTGGCTCGCCGACTTCTGCGCCGACGCACCCGGCCGGCGGGCGGGCGTGGCGCAGATCCTCCTCAACGACCCGGCGGAGGCGGTCCGCGAGGTCCGCCGCGCCAAGGAGGCGGGGCTCACCGGCGGCATCCTGCTGCCCGGCACCCCGCCGGGATCCGGCATCCCGGAGCTGTACTCCCAGGTGTACGACCCGCTGTGGGCGGTCTGCGAGGAGCTGGACGTGCCGGTGAACCACCACGGCGGATCGGCCTCCCCGCCGCTCGGCGACGAACCGGCGGCGCGCGCCGTCTTCATGGTGGAGACGACCTGGTTCTCCCACCGGGCGCTGTGGCACCTGATCTTCGGCGGGGCCTTCCGCCGCCACCCCGGGCTGAAACTCGTCCTCACCGAACAGGGCTCCGGCTGGATCCCGGGCGTCGTCGAGATGCTCGACTACTACCACGGCCGCCTGGTCGCTGCGGCCTCCCGGGCATCCACCGCCGAGTCCAAGTTCGGTGCGGGGCTTGCCGCTTCGATGGGAGCTAGCCCCGGCGAGGTCTGGCGCGACAACTGCTTCGTCGGCGCCAGCTTCATGCGCCCCCACGAGGTGCCGCTGCGCGACCGGATCGGCCTCGACAAGATCATGTGGGGCAGCGACTACCCGCACGACGAGGGCACCGCCCCCTATTCACGGGAAGGGCTGCGGATCGCGTACGCCGGACTCCCGCCCGACGAGATCGCGGCGATGGTCGGCGGTAACGCGGCCCGCGTGTACGGTTTCGACCTGCCCGCGCTCGACCGCATCGCCGCGACGGTCGGCCCGACGGTCGACGAGATCGCCGAGCCCCTGAAGGAGGCCCCGGCCGACGCGACCAGCCCGGCCTTCGCGCCGGGCGGCTCGGTCCGCGTCTGGTGACGGGACCCGGTGGGAATGAGACCATCCCCGGGTGACGGATACCCAGGCGCATGACGAGTCCCACGGCAACGGCCTCGGCGCGCGGCTGAACTGGCTGCGCGCCGCGGTGCTCGGCGCCAACGACGGCGTGGTCTCCACGGCGGGCATCGTCGTCGGCGTCGCCGGCGCCACCGGTGACCGCGGTGCCCTGCTGACGGCGGGCCTCGCCGGGCTGCTGGCAGGCTCCCTGTCGATGGCGGCGGGCGAATACGTGTCGGTGTCCACCCAGCGCGACTCGGAGCAGGCCGCGCTGGCGACGGAGAGACGGGAGCTGCAGGAGACCCCGGAGGCGGAACTCGCCGAGCTGACCGGCCTGTTGGAGGGCAAGGGGCTGAGCCGGGAAGTCGCCCGCGAGGCCGCCCTCCAGCTCACCGAACGCGACGCGCTGCGCGCCCACGCGGAGGTGGAGCTGGGGATCGACCCGGACGACCTGACGAACCCCTGGCACGCCGCCGGCGCGAGCTTCCTGGCCTTCACGGCGGGAGCGCTGCTGCCGCTGCTGGCGATCGTGCTGCCGTCGTCGTCGCTGCGGCTGGTCATCACGGTACTGGCGGTACTGGCGGCGCTGGCGCTCACCGGGTGGTGGAGCGCGCGGCTGGGCGCCGCGGCGGTGGGGCGCGCGGTGCTGCGGAACATGGGCGGGGGAGCGGTGGCCATGGGAGTCACCTATGCGGCGGGGGCGTTGCTGGGAGCGGTCGGGGTCTGATCCGGTCCGTGTTGGCAGAAGTCACCAAAGGTTGCTGACATCGCGTCTCGCATACTTGTTGGTAACAACGTCTAGTCCTCGGCCGACCCCCCGCTCTACGGTGCTCGCATGGAGCCGAACCTGCCCGATGTCGTGCTGTGGTCCATACCGGCCTTCGTCCTGCTCACCGTTGTCGAAATGGTCAGCGCCCGCATCCACCCCGACGAGGACGCCGCCGGGTACGAGACCAAGGACGCCGTCACCAGCGTCACCATGGGGCTCGGCAGTCTCGTGTTCGATCTGCTGTGGAAAGTGCCCATCGTGGCCATCTACACCGCGGTCTACGAGCTGACCCCGCTCCGCGTTCCCGTCCTGTGGTGGACGATCCTGCTGATGCTGCTCGCGCAGGACTTCTTCTACTACTGGTCCCACCGCGGCCACCACGTCATCCGGATCCTCTGGGCCTGCCATGTGGTCCACCACTCCAGCCGGAAGTTCAACCTCACCACCGCGCTGCGTCAGCCCTGGACCTCGCTGACCGTCTGGCCGTTCTACGTTCCGCTCATCGCCTGCGGTGTCCATCCGGCGGCGCTGGCCTTCTGCTCGTCGGCCAATCTCGTCTACCAGTTCTGGGTACACACCGAACGGATCGACAAGCTGCCCAGGCCCTTCGAGTACGTGCTGAACACGCCCTCCCACCACCGGGTGCACCACGCCTCCCAGGGTGGCTACCTCGACCGGAACTTCGGCGGCATCCTGATCCTGTGGGACCGGCTCTTCGGCTCCTTCGCCGCGGAGACGGAGCGGCCCGTCTACGGGCTCACCAAGAACATCGCCACCTACAACCCGCTGCGCGTCGCGACGCACGAGTACGCCGCGATCGCCCGGGACGTGCGGGCGGCGGAGAGCTGGGGCGAGCGGGCCGGCCGGATCTTCCGCGGGCCGGGCTGGCAGCCGGCGTCGACGGCCGCCTCGGCCACCGCCTCCGGTACTGCCTCGACCACCGCCTCCACCGCTGTTCCCGTCCCGGAGAGCACCGGATGACCGCCGGAGCCGTCACGGACGCCCGGGCACGGTTCGTACGCCCCCTGCTCATCGCGTTTCTCGTCGCCTCCGCCGTCGACCTCGTCGGCGTGCTCGCCGACGTGCGTCTCGCCCACCTCGTCGCCAAGCCGCTGCTGATGCCGCTGCTCGCGGGGTACGCCGCCGCCCGCCGCGGACCCCGGCTGCTCGTCGCCGCGCTGCTCTTCGGCTGGGGCGGCGACACATTCCTGCTGCCCGACGCCGATGCCGCCTTCCTCATCGGCATGGGTTGCTTCGCCGCGGGCCATGTCTGCTATCTGTGGCTCTTCGGGCGGGCCCGCAGCTCCCTGCTGCTCGGTGCGGGGTACGCCGCGGTCCTCGTCGGCTTCGTCGCCCTCATCTGGGGCGGGCTCCCCGCGGACCTGCGGATCCCGATGGCCGGCTACAGCCTGCTGCTCGCCGCGATGGCCTACCGGTCCAGCACCCGCGGCCGGTACGCCGCGCTCGGAGGGGCGCTCTTCCTGCTGTCCGACGCGCTCATCGCCACCGGCATCGCCGACTGGCCGCAGCTGCCCGCGCCGGACTTCTGGGTCATGCTCACGTACATCGCGGCGCAGTTCCTGCTGACCGTCGGGGTGCTCGCAACGGGCCCGGACGAGGCCGCTGCCGCCCCCGGGGCGTACGGTGAACGGAGTATCAGCATCTGAGATCAGCAAGGACCCCCACGCATGCGCGCCACTGTCATCCACGCCCCCCACGACATCCGTGTCCAGGAGGTGCCGGACCCGACGATCCAGCAGCCCACCGATGTGGTGCTGCGGGTCCTGCGGGCCTGTATCTGCGGCAGCGACCTGTGGGCGTACCGCGGCGAGGCCGCCCGCCAGCCCGGCCAGCGCATCGGCCACGAGTTCATCGGGATCGTCGAGGAGGCGGGACCGGAGGTCAGCGGCTTCGCGCCCGGTGACCTCGTCGTCGCCCCCTTCGTCTGGTCCGACGGCACCTGCGAGTACTGCGCCGAGGGCCTGACGACGTCCTGCCCGCAGGGCGGCTTCTGGGGCTCGGTCGGCTCCGACGGCGGGCAGGGAGAGGCCGTGCGCGTCCCGTTCGCCGACGGCACGCTGGTCAAGCTCCCGGCCGCCGCCGCGTCCGACGACCGCCTGCTCACGGCGCTCCTGGCGCTGTCGGACGTGCTCGGCACGGGGCACCACGCCGCCATCGGCGCGGGCGTGAAGCCCGGCACCACGGTCGCGGTCGTCGGTGACGGGGCGGTCGGCCTGTGCGGCGTCATGGCCGCGAAGCGGCTCGGCGCCGAGCGGATCATCGCGCTCGGCCGCCACCAGGTGCGCACGGACATCGCCCGCACCTTCGGCGCCACGGACGTCGTCGCCGAGCGCGGCGAAGCAGCCGTTGCCGCCGTACGGGAACTCACCGGCGGCGCGGGCGCCCACGCCGTGATCGAGGCCGTCGGCACCGAGCAGTCGATGCGCACGGCGGTCGGGATCACCCGCGACGGCGGCTCGATCGGCTACGTCGGCGTGCCGCACGGCAGCGGCACCGGCCTGGACCTCGGCGTCATGTTCGACCGGAACATCGCTCTGCGCGGCGGCGTCGCCCCCGTGCGCACGTACATTCCGGAACTGCTCCCCGACGTCCTGGCCGGCACGATCGACCCGTCGCCCGTCTTCGACCTGACCATCGGCCTCGACGAGGTCCCCGCCGGCTACAAGGCCATGGACGAGCGCACGGCGCTGAAGGTCCTCATCAAGCCGTAGTGGTACGCCACTTCGGCGCATCCGCGCCCAACCGGCCCGGCGGACGCGACCAGTCCGCCGGGCCGCCCGCGAAGGAGACCGGCGGCAAGGCATACCGCAGCCGGCCCAGCGCGCTGTCCGTGGAGCCGAGATGCTTCTCGGGGTCGTACGTCTCCGAGAGGCCGTACGTCTCCGACGGGCCGTACGGGTCCTGGGTGCGCGTGAGGCCGCCGCAGAGCCAGCGCGCCGTCTGCCCGAGTGCCAGCCGCAGCAACCGCGAACCGCCGTCCTCGTGCTGCTCGGTCAGCGCACGCAGCACGCCCGCCGCCAGCAGATAGCCGGTGCCGTGGTCGAGGGCCTGTGCGGGCAGTGCGCCCGGCGTCCCGGCCTCCCCCTCCACGGCCGCGATCCCGGTGGCCACCTGCACCAGACTGTCGAAGCCGCGCCGTTCGTGCCACGGCCCGTACCGCCCCCACGCGGACACCTGAGCAAGGACCAGACCGGGACGGCGTACGGCGAGCGCCTCCGGCGTCAGGCCGTACGCCTCCAGCGCGCCCGGCCGGTATCCGGTGACCAGCACATCGGCGGCGGTGAGCAGCTCGTCGAACGTCGCCCGGTCCGCCCGGTCGCCCAGATCCAGCGAGACCGACCGTTTGCCGAACCCCGTGTCGTTGTGGGCGTCCTGGCTCTCCGGCAGCTGCGGCGCATCGATCCGCAGGACGTCCGCGCCCAGCAGCGCCAGCGTGCGGGTGGCCACCGGACCGGCCAGGACACGGGTCATGTCGAGAACCCGGAGTCCGGCGGCGGGCAGCAGCGGCGAACCCGACACGGCGGGAAGGCGGCGTGCACCCACCTGCCCCGGCCCCTCGGTCCGGTCGAGCGTCAGCAGCGGGCGTGTGGCGATTGCGGCGCCCTGCTCGTGCGCCGCCCACTCCTCCGGGGTACGCAGTGCGACGGCCAGACCGCCCGCGGCGTACACCGTCTCCTCGATCTCCACAGCCCGCCGCTCGGCGAGCACCGCGGCCACGGCGTCCACGCCGGTATCGGCGGGCAGGCCGAGAGCGGCGAGCAACCGGGCCCGGTGGTGCGGGTAGTTGGCGTGGGTGCGGACCCAGCCGTCGGCCGTCCGCCAGAACCGGGACAGCGGGGCGAAATTGGTCGGCGCACGCCCGTCGACCCGCAGATGGCGCTCGCTGAGGAACGCGGTGGCCACCGCACCGTCGTCGACCCGGACCCGCTCCACCGGCCCGCCGGCGCTGCCTGCACGGCGCGCGGCCAGTTCGGCCGCGGCCAGCGCGCAGACCGCGACGGTGGAACGGGCCAGCTCCATGACCGGCAGCCGCGCGGGCAGCAGCCCGGCCGGTCCACCGCCGTCGATACGGTCCAGAAGTGCCGGATCGCCGCCGAGGGCGGCCCATGCCTGCTCCGTCCCGGAGCTCCGCGTGTCGATCACATCTGCCATGACCGCACTATGGCACCCAGTGCCACCACAATGCGAGGGAAGGGCCGAGGACAGTAGTCCTCGGCCCTTCCCCCGATACGCGTGGTGACTACCTGCGGACCGCGTCCAGCGCGTCCACCACACCGGCACCGTAGAAGCCGTTGTGGTTCCTGGGGCCCTCGCAGACGGCGTCGATCTTGCCGTCGCCGTTGATGTCGTACGGGTCGCCGCACGCGGTGGCGTCCGCCTCGTGCACCAGCAGCGCCTTCACCGCGGCCGCCGAGGCGTGCGGGTGCGACGACTTGATCAGGGCCACCACACCCGCGACATGCGGGGAGGCCATCGACGTACCGGCCTTGTAGCCGTACTTGCCGCCCGGCAGCGTCGACAGGATCAGCCCGCTCGTGGCCGGCGGTGCGGGCGTCTGGTAGATCGTCGAGTCGCCGCCCGGGGCGGCCACATCGATGATCCCGTCACCGTAGTTAGAGTACGAGGCCTTCAGGCCCTTGGCGCCGGTCGCGGAGACCGTGACGACACCCGGCAGCATCGTCGGGATGTCGAGGCACTCCCGCGGGTCGATCGTCCGCGTCACCGGCGTGGTGTCGTTCGGGCTGGTCGAGTCCTCCAGCGTGTCGGCGGCCAGGTCCTCGCTGCTGTTGCCGGCCGCGGCGACGTTGACCGTGCCCTTGCGCTCCGCGTACCGGCTGGCGCGGGTGACCGCTTCCACCAGGGCGCCCTGGTCGGGGTCGTTCTTGCAGTTGTACAGCCAAGGGTCGGTGTAATAGCTGTTGTTCGTGACATCGACGCCGTGCTCGGCGGCCCAGACGAAGCCGCAGACGACGGCCTCGGTGTAGAAGAACCCGCTCGAGGTCGCCACCTTGATGCCCGCCACCTTGACGCCCGGCGCGACACCGGTCACGCCGATGCCGTTCTTCGCGGCTGCGATGGTGCCCGCGACATGCGTGCCGTGGTCGCTCTCACCGGTCTGCGGACGCCAAGCGCCGTCCGCCGTGTCCGGCGCGCCGCTCACACAGTTCGCCGATGCCCCGCGGTCGAAGTTCGGAGCCAGGTCCGGGTGCGTGTCGTCGACACCCGTGTCGATGACCGCGACCGTGACCTTCTTGCTCCCCAGCGACACCCGGTGCGCCTGGTCCGCCTTGATGGCGGGCAGATCCCACTGGAGCGGTTCCATCGGATCCTGGTCCGCCGTCGCCTCCGCGGCCGCGGCCCGCGCCTGCCCGGCGGAGAGCGACTGCTCGACCCCGATGTCCTTGGTGGCCTGCGGAACGATGGGGTTGGTGCGGGTGGCCCCCGCGGAGTCGACCCCCCTGACCCGGCGGATCGACTGCGCGAACTCCGGGTTCTGCGAGTGGACGACGATGACACCGATCTGCTCGTAGGCGATCACCACTGTGCCACCGGCCCGGGCTATCGCCTTCTTCACCTGCTTGACGGTGCCATGACCGCCACGGGTGTTGACGACGTACGACAGCTTCGGGCCGTCCGTCGAGACCGCCGCCGTGGGCAGTCCGTCCGACGGGGCGGCGGATGCGGCACTCGTCGGCAGGAAGCCGAGCGAGGCCGTGAGGGCCAGTCCGACGGGCAGCGCCAGTGCGCGCGTCCGTCTGGATCCCAGATGAGCCATGGGGTCTCCACATCATCCGTGCCAGGCGGCCGGACACGGGGTGTGTTCGGCCGTGTACATGAAGAGCGAAGCTATCGCTGATCATCCCGGCTCATCAACGAGTTGACGGAACTCCGTTCGGGAGTGAGTCCGACCGGATGAGTTCAAGAACAGGCAAACCGCGGTGAACCACTTCGCCGTTCTCTCCGTGCCGTTGTCAGGGGAGGCGCACCACCGGCCCCCCGACATCGAGGTCCTCCTATGAAATCCACCGTCCCCACCACCGCATCCGCATCGCGAGGAGATTCCGTGGCTACCGATGCATCGCCGCCCAAGGCCAGTCCTGACACCGGCCCTGCCCAGCCCACGACCGAGGAGTTCGTAGAGGTCCAGAAGAGCGCGGAGTTCGCCGAACTGCGCACCGCGCACCGGTCGTTCGCCTTCCCACTGACCATCGCCTTCGTCCTCTGGTACCTGCTCTACGTGCTCCTGTCGAACTATGCGGGCGGCTTCATGGGCACCCGGTTGTTCGGCAACATCAACGTGGCTCTCGTCTTCGGTCTCGCCCAGTTCCTCACCACGTTCCTCATCGCCTGGTTCTACTCCCGCCACGCCGCCACGAAGCTCGACCCGAAGGCCGCCGCGATCAAGTCCCGTATGGAGGCCGACGCATGAGCGCCGCCCACGCCGCGTACCCCACCGTCCAGCTCGCCGCCGAAGGCGCGAGCGAGCACCGGCCGCTGATCATCACGCTCTTCGCCTGCTTCGTCGTCGCCACACTGTTCATCACCGTGTGGGCAGGCCGACAGACCAAGGACGCCTCCGACTTCTACGCGGGCGGCCGCCAGTTCACCGGTTTCCAGAACGGCCTCGCGGTCTCCGGCGACTACATGTCCGCCGCGTCGTTCCTCGGTATCGCGGGCGCCATCGCGCTCTTCGGCTACGACGGCTTCCTGTACTCCATCGGCTTCCTCGTCGCCTGGCTCGTCGCCCTGCTGCTGGTTGCGGAACCGCTGCGGAACTCCGGCCGCTACACGATGGGCGACGTCCTCGCGTACCGCATGCGCCAGCGCCCGGTCCGTACCGCGGCGGGCGCCTCCACCATCGTCGTCTCGATCTTCTACCTGCTCGCGCAGATGGCGGGCGCCGGTGTGCTCGTCTCGCTGCTGCTCGGTATCACCAGCGACGGCGGCAAGGTCGCCATCGTCGCCCTGGTCGGTCTGCTGATGATCGTGTACGTCACCATCGGCGGCATGAAGGGCACCACCTGGGTGCAGATGGTCAAGGCCGTCCTGCTCATCGCGGGCACCGTGCTCATCACCTTCCTGATCCTGCTGAAGTTCCACTTCAACCTCTCCGACCTGCTCGGCACCGCGGCGGAGAACAGCGGCAAGGGCAAGGCGTTCCTGGAGCCCGGACTCAAGTACGGCGCCACCAGCACGTCGAAGCTGGACTTCATCTCGCTCGGTATCGCCCTCGTCCTCGGCACCGCCGGGCTCCCGCACATCCTGATCCGCTTCTACACCGTGCCGACCGCCAAGGCCGCCCGTAAGTCGGTGAACTGGGCGATCGGCATCATCGGCGCCTTCTACCTGATGACGATCGTGCTCGGCTTCGGCGCCGCGGCGATCCTCAAGCCCGGCGACATCATCGCCTCGAACAAGGCGGGCAACACGGCGGCCCCGCTGGCCGCCCTGGAGATCGGCGGCGGCTCCGGCTCCACCGGCGGTGCAATCCTGCTCGCCGTCATCTCCGCGGTCGCCTTCGCCACCATCCTCGCCGTCGTCGCCGGCCTGACCCTGGCGTCCTCGTCGTCCTTCGCGCACGACATCTACGCCAACGTCATCCGCAAGGGCAGGGCCACCGAGAAGGAAGAGGTCCGCGCGGCGAAGTGGGCGACCGTTGCCATCGGCATCGTCTCCATCGGCCTCGGCGCCCTCGCGCGCGATCTGAACGTGGCCGGACTGGTCGCCCTCGCCTTCGCGGTCGCCGCCTCGGCGAACCTGCCGACCATCCTGTACAGCCTGTTCTGGAAGCGGTTCACCACCCAGGGCGCCCTCTGGTCGATCTACGGTGGTCTGGCCTCGTCCGTCCTGCTGGTGCTGTTCTCCCCGGTCGTCTCCTCCAAGCCCACGTCGATGTTCCCCGACGCCGACTTCGCCTGGTTCCCGCTGGAGAACCCGGGCCTGATCTCCATCCCGCTGGGCTTCCTGCTCGGCTGGCTCGGCTCCCTGCTCTCGAAGGAGGAGCCGGACAAGGGCAAGTACGCCGAGCTGGAGGTCAAGTCCCTCACCGGCGTCGGCGCCCACTGACGAGAAGGAATTCGCGTCACACACCGCGCGGATCCCGTGGCCGCGTCGTAGAGTCCTACGACGCGGCTACGCCGCCCCTCGTGTCAAACGGGCCACCTCCCTGTCACAGGTGTCGCGTAGTCTCGGGAGAGTCAGATCCGCAACCGGGGATGCACCGGGGGAGGGGGCCCACCATGCTCATCGACACCTACGATCGGGTCGCCACCGACCTGCGCGTCTCACTGACCGACCGCTGCAATCTGCGGTGCACGTACTGCATGCCCGAAGAAGGCCTGCAGTGGCTGGCCAAGCCGGACCTGCTCAGCGACGACGAGATCGTCCGGCTCGTCCGTATCGCCGTGACCCAGCTCGGGATCAACGAGGTCCGCTTCACCGGCGGTGAGCCGCTGCTGCGCCCTGGCCTCGTCTCCATCGTCGAACAGTGCGCGGCACTGACCCCCCGGCCGAAGATGTCGCTCACCACCAACGGCATCGGGCTGAAGCGCACGGCGGCCGCCCTCAAGGCCGCCGGCCTCGACCGGGTCAACGTCTCGCTGGACACCCTGCGCCCCGACGTCTTCAAGACCCTCACCCGCCGTGACCGCCACCACGACGTACTGGCAGGCCTCGAAGCCGCCCGCGACGCCGGCCTCACCCCGGTCAAGGTCAACACCGTCCTGATGCCCGGGCTCAACGGCGACGAAGCCCCCGACCTGCTCGCCTGGGCCGTGGAACACGGTTACGAGCTCCGCTTCATCGAGCAGATGCCGCTCGACGCCCAGCACGGCTGGAAGCGCGACGGCATGATCACGGCAGGCGACATACTCAGCTCCCTGCGCACCCGCTTCACGCTCTCGGCCGAGGGCGACGGCGAGCGCGGCTCAGCCCCCGCCGAGCGCTGGCTCGTCGACGGCGGACCCCACCGTGTCGGTGTCATCGCCTCCGTCACCCGCCCGTTCTGCCGGGCCTGCGACCGCACCCGGCTCACCGCCGACGGCCAGGTGCGGACCTGCCTGTTCGCCCGCGAGGAGACCGATCTGCGCGGCGCGCTGCGCTCCGGGGCCCCGGACGAGGAGATCGCCCGGATCTGGCGGCTCGCGATGTGGGGGAAGAAGGCCGGATCCGGTCTGGACGACCCGTCCTTCCTGCAGCCCGACCGCCCGATGTCGGCGATCGGCGGCTGAGCGCCGTCCCGTAATCCCTGGCGGGCGCACGACGACAGCTACGGCACCTCTCCCCCGTAGCCTCAACGGCACGGGGGTACCCCCTCCGTTGTCGGAACGCCCGAATACGCCCGGTACGAGGACGCTCCTCCGCCTTGCGATGCACCGCATCCGACGCCGCGCGCCGATCCACCAGGGGTTACGGGACAGCCCTTAGGGTCTTTCGTTTGGATCAGGCGCGACCTCAGCATGATCCAAACGAAAGGCCCTAGGACGGGCGTCAGTCCCCGGAGGCCGAAGACTCCCACTCCGCCAGCGTCACGACATCCTTCAGAAAACCGCGCACCCCCAGGAACGAGGAGAGATGTTCCCGGTGCTCGTCGCAGGCCAGCCAGGTCTTACGGCGCTCCGGGGTGTGCAGCTTCGGGTTGTTCCAGGCCAGCACCCATACGGCGGCCGCACGGCAGCCCTTGGCGGAACAGATCGGCGCGGCGGAAGCAGCGCTCTCGGCGGCATTTTCGGGGGAGTCCGGGAAGTTCACGGACTCAACCCTAGGCCAGCCGCGAGGTCGGCCCACTGACGCATCCCCTGCCGGAGAAAAGCGACGCCGAGCAGCCACGGGGGGAGCTGCCCGGCGTCGGTCTGTCGCTCCGACGGGGGATGCGGAGCGCGTAGGAAGTATGTCACGCGGACCGGGGTGCGGTGCACCTGAACTTCATGATTGATCTGAGCTTTTCTTGAGGATTCGGCGTGCCGTGAGCTCAGCTGTGCTCATGCGGATCCGGGGCGCTGTGGGCGCGGTCGGAGTCCGCCGGACCGGCCGGCGGGGCGGCCTCGAGCGCCGGTCTGGCGGGTGGCGGCACGAAGGTCGAGGGCAGTGAAGGAGTGTTCTCCCGGCCCGCGTTGGCGAGGACCACCGCGACGTACGGGAGCAGCGCACCCAGCGCGAGCGCCACGATGGCCACAGGCTTCTCGATGTTCCACAGCACGGCGGCCAGGACCACCGAAACCGTCCGTACGGACATCGAGATCACATAGCGTCGCTGCCTGCCGCGGACATCGTCCGCGAGGCTCTGCCGGGCTCCCGTGATCCGGAAGACCTCCGCACCACTCTGCTTCCGCATCACGTTCCCGTCACCCTTCCCCTGGCTCTTCACGAGCCGTTCCACGGTACGCCCGGCATCCGGAGGCATCGAGACCGGGGCACGCAGTATTCGTGCACATCAGCACACTCATGGCACGTATGGACCTGTCCGACATGCGTCGTACGGCCTGTGCGCCAAGACTTGCGCACATGCGCGACACCGCGCCGCACCAGGAGGCGACATGAGTTGGCTGTGGGCAATCATCGTGGGTCTGGTCCTCGGCCTGATCGCGAAGGCGATCCTGCCGGGCAAGCAGCAGATCCCACTCTGGCTGACAACCATTTTCGGCATCATCGGCAGCATCATCGGCAATGCCGTCGCGACGTGGATCGGCGTCAACGAGACCAGAGGCATCGACTGGACGCGCCATCTGCTCCAGCTGATCGGCGCCGTGGTCATCGTCGGCGTCGGCGACATGCTCTGGACATCGATGCGCGGTACCAGAAAGCAGAAGGCCTGAGCGCAGGCGCGGCCGCAGGACGTCCGACGCGGCGACGGCCGGGCACGCATGTCGCGTGCCCGGCCGCCGTGTGCTGTCCGCTGCCGGTCAGCCGGCCGTGACCTCGATGGCCGCGAGGTTCTTCTTGCCCCGGCGCAGCACCAGCCAGCGCCCGTGCAGCAGCTCCTCGCGGGCCGGTGCGGCCTCGCCGTCCACGACCTTGACGTTGTTCACGTAGGCGCCGCCCTCCTTGACCGTACGGCGGGCCCCCGACTTGCTCGGCGCCAGACCGACCTCCACCAGGAGGTCCACCAGCGGACCCAGCTCGGTGACCTCGGCGTGCGGCACCTCGGAGAGCGCCGCGCTCAGCGTCGCCTCGTCCAGATCGCCCAGCTCACCCTGGCCGAACAGTGCCTTCGAGGCGGCGATGACCGACGCGCACTGCTCGGCGCCGTGCACCAGCGTCGTCAGCTCCTCCGCCAGCGCCCGCTGCGCCGTCCTGGCCTGGGGACGCTCCTCGGTGAGCTTCTCCAGCTCCTCCAGCTCGGCGCGGCTCCTGAAGCTGAGGATGCGCATGTACGGGGAGATGTCGCGGTCGTCCACGTTCAGCCAGAACTGGTAGAACGCGTACGGCGTCGTCATCTCCGGGTCGAGCCAGACGGCCCCGCTCTCGGACTTGCCGAACTTGGTACCGTCCGCCTTCACCATCAGCGGCGTGGCCAGTGCGTGCACCTCGGCGCCCGGCTCCAGGCGGTGGATCAGGTCGATGCCCGCGGTGAGGTTGCCCCACTGGTCGCTGCCGCCCTGCTGGAGGGTGCAGCCGTAGCGCCGGTACAGCTCCAGGAAGTCCATGCCCTGCAGCAACTGGTAGCTGAACTCCGTGTAGCTGATGCCCTCCTGGGACTCCAGCCGACGGGCGACCGAGTCCTTGGTCAGCATCTTGTTGACCCGGAAGTGCTTGCCGATGTCGCGCAGGAACTCGATCGCGGACATGCCCGCGGTCCAGTCCAGGTTGTTCACCATGACCGCGGCGTTCGCGCCCTCGAAGGAGAGGTACGGCTCGATCTGGGAACGCAGTCGCGTCACCCAGTTCGCGACCGTCTCCGGGTCGTTCAGCGTCCGCTCGGCCGTCGGCCGCGGGTCACCGATCTGGCCGGTGGCCCCGCCGACCAGGGCGAGCGGCCGGTGCCCGGCCAGCTGCAGCCGACGCACGGTGAGCACCTGCACCAGGTGGCCCACGTGCAGACTCGCCGCGGTCGGGTCGAAACCGCAATAGAACGTGACGGGACCGTCCGCGAGAGCCTTGCGCAATGCGTCCTCGTCAGTGGACTGGGCGAACAGCCCGCGCCACTTCAGCTCGTCGACGATCTCCGTCACTGTTCTGTGTCTCCCTGTTACGTGTGCTGATCTGCCACGGTCAGTCTAGGGTCACACCCCGAGGCTGACCGAACTCATATTGAAGTCCGGGATCCGCAGCGCAGGCATCGCGGCCCGGGTGAACCAGTCGCCCCACTCGCGCGGCAGCGTCTTCTCGGTGCGGCCCGCCTCGACGGCCCGCGACAGAAGATCGACCGGCGACTCGTTGAACCGGAAGTTGTTCACCTCGCCGACCACCTCGCCGTCCTCCACCAGATACACCCCGTCCCGGGTGAGTCCGGTCAGCAGCAGCGTCGCCGGATCGACCTCCCGGATGTACCAGAGGCAGGTCAGCAGCAGGGCCCGGCCGCTCGTCGCCGCCACCATCTCGTCCAGCGACCGCTCACCACCGCCGTCGAGCACCAGGTTGTCGATCGCCGGAGCCACCGGCAGCCCGGTCAGTCCGGCCGTGTGCCGGGTGGTCGTCAGACGGTCCAGCCGGCCGTCCCGGATCCAGTCGGTCGACGACAGAGGCAGCCCGTTGTCGAAGACGGAAGCGCCGTCCCCTGAGGAGTGGGCGATCACGAACGGTGCGGACTCGAGCCCGGGCGCGTTCGGGTCGCTGCGCAGGGTCAGCGGCAGCTCGGACAGCGTCTCGCCGAGCCGGGTGCCACCCCCCGGCTTGGAGAAGACCGTCCGGCCCTCGGCGGCGTCCCGGGCCGTCGACGACCACAGCTGGTAGATCAGCAGATCGGCCACGGCGGTGGGCGGCAGCAGCGTCTCGTACCGCCCGGCGGGCAGCTCGATACGGCGCTCCGCCCAGCCCAGCCGCTGCGCCAGCTCCGCGTCCAGCTCGGCCGGGTCGACATCCTTGAAGTCCCTGGTGGCCCGGCCCGCCCAGGCGGATCGCGACCGGTCGGGGGACTTGGCGTTCAGCTCCAGCGTCCCGTTCGGCTGGTCGTGGCGCAGCCGCAGCCCCGTCGACGTGCCCAGATACGTCGAGGTCAGCTGGTGGTGCGCGAAGCCGTACAGCTCGCGGCCGCCGGCCCGGGCGCGGGCGAAGGCGTCACCGAGCGCCGGGGCGAACTCCGCGAACACCTCGGAACTCGTCTCGGCCGGGGCATCCGTGAAATCGGGGGACGAGGGCACGCCGGTGACCAGCGGCTGCGCGTCCTCGGCGGGTCCTGCCCCGCGCGCGGCGGCCTCGGCGGCCCGCACCAGCGGTTCCAGGTCGTCGGCGGTGACCGCGGAACGGGACACCACACCGGACGCCGCGCCCTCGGCGCCGTCCACCGTCGCGATGACCGTCAGGG
This sequence comes from Streptomyces sp. NBC_01717, assembly GCF_036248255.1. Lineage (NCBI taxonomy): Bacteria > Bacillati > Actinomycetota > Actinomycetes > Kitasatosporales > Streptomycetaceae > Streptomyces > Streptomyces sp. NBC_01717. The sequence goes on from NZ_CP109178.1 coordinate 7,107,239, forward strand.
TCCGCCCCCGGGTCACCCCGTTCGTGGTGAGCGCGTTGCCCGCCCAGCGCAGATTGGCGGAGGAGTCCTCGTCGGCGATGACCACACAGCCGTCGGCGGTGGACAGTTCGAGCGCGCGCTCGACGATCTCGTACGGCTTGCTGACGCGGCTCATCGGCCCGCCTCCTGCGTCGTGTTGAGGATGTTCACGCCTCGGAAGAGGGCGGAGGGGCAGCCGTGCGAAACGGCGGCGACCTGGCCCGGCTGGGCCTTGCCGCAGTTGAAGGCGCCGCCCAGGACGTACGTCTGCGGGCCGCCGACCTTCTCCATCGAGCCCCAGAAGTCCGTCGTCGTCGCCTGGTATGCGACATCGCGCAGCTGGCCGGCCAGCTTGCCGTTCTCGATGCGGAAGAACCGTTGCCCGGTGAACTGGAAGTTGTAGCGCTGCATGTCGATCGACCAGGACCGGTCGCCGACCACATAGATGCCGCGCTCCACGCCGCCGATCAGATCCTCCGTGGACAGCCCGCCCGGATCCGGCTGCAGCGACACGTTCGCCATCCGCTGTACGGGGACGTGGCCCGGCGAGTCGGCGTACGCACACCCGTTGGACCGGCCGAGGCCCGTCAGCTTCGCGATCCTCCGGTCGAGCTGGTAGCCGACCAGCGTCCCGTCCTTGATCAGGTCCCAGGACTGGCCCTCGACACCCTCGTCGTCGTAACCGATGGTCGCGAGACCGTGCTCGGCGGTGCGGTCGCCCGTCACATTCATCACGGGCGAGCCGTACGCCAGCTTGCCCAGCTGGTCGAAGGTGGCGAACGAGGTCCCGGCGTACGCCGCCTCGTACCCCAGCGCCCGGTCCAGTTCGGTGGCATGGCCGATCGACTCATGGATCGTCAGCCAGAGATTCGACGGATCGACGACCAGGTCGTACGTCCCCGCCTCGACGCTCGGCGCCCGCATCTTCTCGGCGAGCAGCCCCGGGATCCGCTCCAGCTCGGAGTCCCAGTCCCAGCCGGTGCCCGTGAGGTACTCCCAGCCGCGGCCCACCGGCGGCGCGATGGTCCGCATCGAGTCGAACTCGCCGGTCGTCCCGTCCACGGCGACGGCTGTGAACTGCGGATGCAGCCGCACCCGCTGCTGGGTGGTGACGGTGCCCGCCGTGTCCGCATAGAACTTGTTCTCGTGGACGGTCATGAGCGAGGCGTCCACATGCGCGACACCGTCCGCGCCGAGGAGCCGACTGCTCCACTCGGCCAGCAGCCCCGCCTTCTCCTCGTCCGGTACGGAGAACGGGTCGACGTCGTAGGCCGACACCCAGGTCCGCTCGCCGTGCACCGGCTCGTCCGCCAGCTCCACCCGCTCGTCGGACCCGGCCGCCGCGATCACCTTGGCCGACAGCTTCGCCATGGCGACCGCCTGGGACGCGACCTTCGCCGCCGCGTCCATGGTCAGATCGACGCCGGACGCGAACCCCCACGCCCCGCCGTGCACCACACGCACCGCGTACCCGAGATCGGTGGTGTCCGAAGTCCCGGCGGGCCGGGCGTCCCGCAACCGCCAGGACGCACTGCGCACCCGCTCGAAGCGGAAGTCCGCATGGACGGCGCCCAGCGCCCGGGCCCGGGCGAGCGCCGCGTCGGCGAGGGCCCGTAGTGGCAGGGCCAGGAATGACTGATCTACCTCATGGGGCACGTCGGCTTTCCCCTTCTCGACCTGTGCGATGTGTCTCCGCAGTGAATCATGCGGTGCGAGCCCGTCCGGGGCCTCTGGTTTTCCCGTATTTTTCCGAAACGGATCCAGCGGCGCGGGGCGAGGCACTGTAGGAACCCCACAGTGCCTCGCGGAAGCCACTGTCAGGGGCCGATTCCCCGCGGAGCGCCTGGTACCGATAGGTTTTCGAGGTACCAGACCGCTATCGAAAGGGTGATCCGTTGAGCCGCTCGGTTCTCGTCACCGGAGGAAACCGGGGCATCGGCCTCGCCATCGCCCGCGCTTTCGCCGACAACGGCGACAAGGTCGCGATCACGTACCGCTCGGGCGAGCCGCCCCAGGCCCTCACCGAGGCCGGCGTTCTGGCCGTCCGGTGCGACATCACCGACGGCGAGCAGGTGGAGCAGGCCTACAAGGAGATCGAGGAGAAGCACGGTCCGGTCGAGGTGCTGGTCGCCAACGCCGGTATCACCAAGGACCAGTTGCTGATGCGGATGTCCGAGGAGGACTTCACGTCCGTACTCGACACCAACCTCACCGGCACCTTCCGGGTCGTCAAGCGCGCCAACCGCGCCATGCTGCGCGCCAAGAAGGGCCGCGTCGTCCTCATCTCCTCCGTCGTCGGTCTCCTCGGCTCGGCGGGGCAGGCCAACTACGCCGCCTCCAAGGCCGGTCTGGTCGGCTTCGCCCGGTCCCTGGCGCGCGAGCTCGGCTCGCGGAACATCACTTTCAACGTCGTCGCGCCCGGCTTTGTCGACACCGACATGACCCAGGTGCTCACCGAGGAGCAGCGCAAGGGCATCGTCGCCCAGGTGCCGCTGGCCCGTTACGCGCGGCCCGAGGAGATCGCCGCCGCGGTGCGCTTCCTCGCCTCCGACGACGCGTCGTACATCACTGGAGCCGTCATCCCCGTTGACGGCGGATTGGGCATGGGTCACTGACCACCATGATCGGAATTCTCGACGGCAAGCGCATCCTCATCACCGGTGTGCTGATGGAGTCGTCCATCGCCTTCCACACCGCCAAGGTGGCCCAGGAGCAGGGTGCCGAAGTCATCCTGACCGCATTCCCCCGGCCCACGCTGACGGAGCGCATCGCCAAGAAGCTGCCCAAGCCCGCCAAGGTCATCGAGCTGGACGTGACCAACACCGAGCACCTGGACCGGCTCGAAGGCCTGGTCCGTGAGGAGCTCGGTTCGCTGGACGGCGTCGTCCACTCCATCGGCTTCGCGCCGCAGGACGCGCTCGGCGGCAACTTCCTCAACACCCCGTTCGAGTCCGTCGCCACCGCGATGCACGTCTCGGCGTTCTCGCTGAAGTCGCTCGCCATGGCCTGCAAGCCGCTGATGAGCGAGGGCGGCTCGATCGTCGGCCTCACCTTCGACGCACAGTTCGCCTGGCCGCAGTACGACTGGATGGGCCCGGCCAAGGCCGCGCTGGAGGCCACCTCCCGTTACCTCGCCCGCGACCTGGGCAAGGAGGACATCCGCTGCAACCTGATCTCGGCGGGTCCGATCGGCTCGATGGCCGCGAAGTCCATCCCGGGCTTCTCGGAGCTCGCGGACGTCTGGAACACCCGTTCCCCGCTCGCCTGGAACATGGCCGACCCGGAGCCGGCCGGCCGTGGCGTCGTCGCGCTGCTGTCGGACTTCTTCCCGAAGACCACGGGCGAGATCATCCACGTCGACGGTGGCGTGCACATGATGGGTGCCTGACCTCGTAGAACCCTGTACGAAACGGCCGCGTACCACCTCCGAGCAGGTGGTGCGCGGCCGTCGTGCGTCCCCGCCCGGCCGTTCGCCGCTCAGGTCGAAAAGATGGTCGATGCACCGCAGAATGTGGTGGAACCGGACTTTTGGTCAGGCTGCGGGGAGGAGGTCGCTGTGCGCCCCATACGTCGCCGAACCTGGGCCCTGCTGGCGGCCTCGGTCGCCGTCGCCGCACTTGTCGTCCCCCTGGGCATATCCGGCCTGGGGTGGCCCGGGGCGTCCGCGCCGACCGCCCCGGTCCCGGACCCGCACGGCGCCGACTGCCGTACGTCGGTCCAGGGCTCCTGGGTGGTTGCCTACTGCCACAACCCGTACCCCACCAACGACCGGGTACAGCTGCACACCGAATGCGACCGCTGGTGGGACGTGGACGCGGACGGCATACCCGTCGACGTCGCCCCCGGGCAGACGGTACGGCTCGACGATCGCTGCTGGAAGGAGGTCGCCTCCGTCTGGATCACCCACCAACGGGTCTAAGGGCTGTCCCGAAATCCCTGGCGGGCGCGCGACGACAGCTACGGCACCTCGCCGCGTTGTCGGAACGCCCGAATACGCCCACTATGAGGACGCCCCTCCGCCTTGCGATGCACCGCATCTGACGCCGCGCGCTTATCCACCAGGGATTACGGGACAGCCCTTAGACGAAGGAATCCCTCTTCCGGCTCTTCCGGAACATTCGGATCAGACCCGGTCCACCAGGCAGCTGAGCGCATGACTCGCGGCCTCGGTGGCCGCCGTCTCCGCGTCACCGGCCCGGATCGCCTCGACCAGCCGCGCATGGTCCATATGGTTCTCCGGCCGTAGCTCGTGCCCGACATCGACCCGCAGATAGTCGCGCAGCAGATCCCCCAGGTCGGCGTAGAGGCCCGTCAGTACGTCATTGTGCGAGGCGGCGACCACGGCCAGGTGCAGCGTCGCATCCGCAGCCACGAACGCCTCGGCGTCGCCCGCGGCCCAGGTCTCCTCGCGACGCGCCATGAGCGCGTCGAGCTGCTTCAGGTCCCGCTCGGTGCGGCGGGCGGCGGCCAGCCGGGCCGCTGACGACTCCAGCGTCGACCGCAGCTCGGCGACATGATGCGGGTCGGCGGAAGCGAACCGGCGGTGCATCACGCCGGCCAGCTCACTGGTGGCGACGACATATGTGCCCGACCCCTGCCGGATGTCCAGCAGCCCGTTGTGCGCGAGCGCGCGCACCGCCTCGCGGACGGTGTTACGGGCCACGCTCAGCTGCTCCACCAGCTCGGGTTCGGTCGGAATCCGCGAACCGACGGGCCACTCGCCCGAGGTGATCTGATTCCTCAGCTGTGCGATCACCTGGTCGGCGAGTGCCGACCGTCGCGGGGACGTCAAAGCCATGATGCTCCTTGCTCGGATCCTCGGGGCTTCCGGATTCTCCGGTTCCCGGGCTTCCCGGAGGTTTCCGAAGGCTCTCGGACGAGTGGACAACCAATCATCCCATGATTCTATGATGGACCTCATGCCCGAAGACGAGACCCAGCCCCAGACCCGGACCGCTACCCGGCCCCAGAGTCCGCACACCGCCACGGCGACCGCCTCCGCCATGGACTCCCCGGCACCGCAGACCGCGCAGACCGCCTCCGGCCCGACCCCCTGGGCGCTCCGTCTGGTCGCCGTCGGTCTCGTCCTCACCGCGCTCAACCTCCGCCCCGCCATCACCAGCCTCGGCGCCCTTCTCGAAGAGGTACGGGACGGGCTGCACATGAGCGGCAGCGTCGCCGGTGTCCTCACCTCCGTGCCGCCGCTCTGTTTCGCGGTCTTCGGCATCATGGCGCCGCGTCTCGCCCGCCGCTTCGGCCCCGGTGCGGTCGTCTGCGCAGGGATGGTCGCCATCGCGGCCGGTCTGGTGATCCGGCCGTTCGTCGGCTCCACGGCCGGGTTCCTCGCCGCCAGTGCCCTCGCCCTGATGGGCATAGCCGTCAGCAACATCCTGATGCCGGTGATCGTCAAGCGCTGGTTCCCGGACCGGGTCGGCTCCATGACCGGCCTCTACTCGATGGCGCTGGCCCTCGGCACCGCGCTCGCCGCAGCCGTCACCGTGCCCATGACCGATGCGCTCGGTGGCAGTTGGAAGGCCGGCCTCGGAGTCTGGGCCGTGCTCGCCGCAGTCGCGGTCCTGCCCTGGATCCCGCTGATGCGGGAAGGTCGCGGCGCCCCCGGACACGCCACGGCCCAGCAGCACGGTGATGCCCCGGCACTGCGGATCACCCGCAGCCGCACGGCCTGGGGCCTCGCCTGCTTCTTCGGTCTGCAGGCCACCGCTGCGTACATCGCCATGGGGTGGATGCCGCAGATCTTCCGCGACGCCGGGGTCTCGGCAGGCACGGCGGGCGTCCTGCTCGCCGTGACCATGGCCATGGGTGTGCCACTCGCCTTCGTCATCCCGCGGGTCGCCGCCCGGATGAAGAACCAGGGCCCGATCGTCGTCTTCCTCTGCGCCTGCGGCCTCGTCGGCTACGCGGGCCTCTACTTCGCACCGGCCGCCGGCGCCTGGGCCTGGGCGCTGCTCCTCGGCATTGCCAACTGTGCCTTCCCGCTCGCCCTCACCATGATCGGCATGCGGTCCCGCAGCGGCGCCGGAGTGGTCCGGCTGTCCGCGTTCGCCCAGTCCACCGGCTATCTGATCTCGATCCCCGGTCCGCTGCTCGTCGGCGTGCTGTACCAGCACAGCGGCGGCTGGGGACTGCCGATCGCGCTGATGGCGGGCCTGATGGTGCCGCAGATGGTGGCGGGGATCCTGGCCGGGCGGGACCGGACGATCGAGGACGAATGCTGAGATGCGAGACTGGCCCCATGCCAGTTCTCGATCCGAATCCCCAGAACGGTCAGAAGAAGCTTCTCCTCGTGCTCGGGGCGATGCTCCTGATCACGGTGATCATCGGAGTGATCGCCTCGGTCGCCTCCCCCTGACGCCTCCCGCCGCCGCCTCGGACCGCCGCCGCCTCCTTCCCGGCCCGCACTCCTCGCGCGTTCCGCCGCCGGGGCCGATGGTGGGGCCAGCACCACCATCCCCTAGGGGGCCAGGGTCAGGGTGAAGTGGGTGGGTCGCCGGATGGGACCGGCACCCCCGCATCCGTAAGTTCTGGGTATCAGAACCGACTGGCCCACGGAGGCGGACATGGCGGCCCGTACCCACACCCGATCCCCCCGCCCGGCCTCGGCCGGTGTCGAGGTCAGGCTGCCGTGGTGGGCCGTCGCGCTGCCCGCGGTCGGCTTCGCCGCACTGCTGCTGCTGATCTCCGGATCCGGCGAGGCGCACGCCGCGACGGGCGACTCGGCGATCGGTCAGCTGCTCGAGCGAATCGTGGACCTGCTGGCCCGCTGACCCCGTTCACCCGCAGTGGGGGAGCCCTCCAACACCCTGCGCCGGGCGGCTCATTTCGTGCGAAGCTGAGGTGTATGAGCGTCGATACACCTCGCAGGATCGTCCTACTCAGGCATGCAAAGGCGGAATGGTCGCAGGACTCCGACCATGAGCGGCCGCTCGCGGAGCGTGGCCGCAAGGATGCGCCCGTGGCAGGCCGCAAACTCGTCGACTCCGGCATCGTCATCGATCTGGCCCTGTGCTCGACCGCCGTCAGGACGCGCGAGACCTGGAAGCTGGCGGTGCACGAGATGCCTCACCGGCCCAGGACGGTGTACGAGGAGCGACTGTACGAGGCCTCCCTCGGCGAGCTGATCGCCCTGCTCAACGAGACCCCCGACGACGTACAGAACCTGCTCCTCATCGGCCACAACCCCGGCATGCATGCCGTCGCGGACGCCCTGGCCGGTTCGGCGGAGGGCGAGACCATGGCCCGGATGACCCGTGGCGGCTTCCCGACCGCCGCGTTCGCCGTGATCGAGTTCTCCGGTTCCTGGAAGGGCGTGGAGCACGGGGTGGGCAAGCTCGTCGAGTACTGGACGCCGAACGACTGACCACGCCGCAGTACGCGGAGAGGCCCCGGCACGGGACACATGGTCACGTGCCGGGGCCTCTCCCGTACGCGAGGCACGAGACCGGTCGGTCAGTCGACGAGACCGTCGGCGGCCTCGACCTCCTCGCGGGTGATCCCGAGCAGATACAGCACGGTGTCCAGGAACGGCACGTTCACCGCGGTGTGCGCGGCCTCGCGGACGACCGGCTTGGCGTTGAAGGCGACCCCGAGGCCGGCCGTGTTCAGCATGTCCAGGTCATTCGCGCCATCACCGATCGCGACGGTCTGCGCAAGCGGGACCCCGGCCTGTTCGGCGAAGCTGCGCAGCAGCCTGGCCTTGCCCGCCCGGTCCACGATGTCGCCGACGACCCGGCCGGTGAGCTTGCCGTCGACCACTTCCAGAGTGTTGGCAGAGGCGAAGTCGAGCCCGAGCCGTTCCTTCAGATCGTCGGTGACCTGGGTGAACCCGCCGGAGACCACGCCTACTTGGTAGCCGAGCCGCTTCAGCGTACGGATCAGCGTGCGGGCGCCGGGCGTCAGCCGCACCTCGGCACGCACCTTGTCCACCACCGACACGTCGAGCCCCGCCAGCAGCGCCACCCGTGCGTGCAGCGACTGCTCGAAATCGAGCTCGCCGCGCATCGCCTGCGCGGTCACCTCGGCGACCTTGTCCTCACAGCCGGCATGGGCCGCGAACAGCTCGATGACCTCGTCCTGGATGAGCGTCGAGTCGACATCCATGACGACCAGCCGCTGCGCACGGCGGCTCAGTCCGGCCGATACGACGGCGACGTCGACCCCGATCCCGGCGGCCTCGGTGGCCAGTGCGGTCCGCAGCTCGGCGGTGGCGGTGCCGGACACGGCGAACTCGACGGCCGTGACCGGGTACTTCGCCAGCCGGAAGATCCGGTCGATGTTGCCGCCCGTCGACGTGATCGTGGCCGCTATGGCCGCGGTCGACTCGGCGGTCAGCGGGTGTCCGAGCACGGTCACATGGGAGCGCCCGTAACCACGCGGCCGGTTGTCACCGGTCCCGGAGATGATCTCGGCCTGCAGCTTCAGCGATTCGGCCCAGCTGTGCACGGTCGCCCGCAGATCGCCCTCGGTGGTGCCGGCCGCGGCGCTGCCACCGGTAGGAGCGGTGACCAGCGCGCACAGGACGATGCGGCCACGGGTGACGACCTGCTCGATGTCGACGACATCGACCGCGTAGGCGGCGAGCGTGTCGAAGAGCCCGGCGGTGATGCCGGGACGGTCCTTGCCGAAGATCTTGACGAGAAGGGTGGGGGTGTCGATGCCCTGACGGGCCTCAGGGGGCTCAGGAGACGGGGAAGACTGAGGGGGCTGAGATGCGCTCATGGTGCCTCCACCGTATCGGTCCGCCTCACACGCCCGAAGCCCCGTCCCGCGGACCGGACACCGGGAAGGGATTCCCGACCGGCGCGTTTCCAAGCCGGTCCGGCGCTCGGGAACGGAGCTTTCACCTGGCGTTCTCGCGCCCGCCCGACGGTCGGGGAGACACGTTCACCCCCGCGCGGGCGGCCGGTCGGGCGGTACACCGTCCCGCGGCGCCGGCCCGGGCCCCGGGGGCGGCACCTTCGGCGCGGTGGGCGGGACGATCGGACCCGCCACCGTCGGCGCCCCATGGATCGCGTCCGCCGGATGCGGGCGCAGATACGGGTTGGTCTCCTCGTGCGACGGCCGGTACGGCCGCGACGGCGTGTACGGCCCGGGCACCGGATCACCTCCACCGCCCTCGTCGCCACCCCGGCCCGACGACCGCGCCGGAACCGCAGGCACCGCTCCCGCCCCGCATGCCACCAGTGCCCCCACCCCACCCGCACCCGCACCCCACACCGCACCCAGCACCGCCGCCGCCCCCGGATGCCCGTGCAGCTCGATCCCGGCCCCGAACGCATCGAAGCCCAGCACCGAAAGCGATCCGTCCGCGGACACCTGCGTCAGCCACACCAGCAGCGGCAGGGCCGCCGCCGTCACGCCTGCGAGCCGCAGCGCACACCGCCCCGCGAACCGGGCGGCGGTCGCCTCTCCCCGGTCGGTACGTGTCGCAGCCAGCACCCCCGCGTACAGCATCATCACCGCGGCGGCGACCGCCAGCAGCCAGACCCGGTGGTCCAGTTCGGCCAGCCGCCCGACCGTCACCGGTTCGTCGGCGGAGATCCGCAGCAGTTCGTCCAGCGGATCGGGAAGCAGCTCGGCCAGCTCGCCGGTCGCCTGTCCGTCCCACGGCACGAAGAGGCCGAGCGGCACCCCGAGCCACGTCCCGTTCGGCGCCCCGAGCAGCGCGGCGCCCGCGATCCGCTTCGGGTGGTCGTCACCGGCCGCCGCGTACGCCGCGGCCGCGCACCCGGCCACCACCGCCACGAGCAGCACCGACACCAGCGCGGACACCGCCGGACGTACGGTCCGGTGCAGCCGTGCCGGACGGGACGGCAACGGCGTACGACGCGAGGCCAGAACTGCGATCACCAGCACCCCGAGCACCCAGCAGGCCCCGCCCGCCAGCGACTTCACCGTGTCGACCGTGAAGCCGACATGGGCCTGCGCCCTTGCGAGATCCGCCAGCCGGTCCGGCAGCAGCCCGCCGAGGTCACCCAGATCGCCGAGCCCGCCGGGCAGCAGGTCCCCGATGCCCCCGGCCGCACCGGGGACATCGCCGTCCGCCCCCGGCACCTCGTCCAGACCCAGCGACGCACCGTCGATCGTCACGACATCGTGACCGGCCCAGGCCAGCCCGCCGAGCACGGCGACGAACACCACCACCACCGCCCCCGCGCGGACCGCGAGTTCGGCGCCGGGCAGGACCGCTCCCGCCCGGCGCAGCGACCGCAGGAAGAAGAAGGAGAGGAACAGCGCACCGGCCAGCCCCACCCCCAGCGGTGTGACCGACAGGGCGGCGTGCGCCTCGGCACCGTCCAGCCCGAACGCCGAGACGTCGCCCGACGGAGAGACCGATCCGCCCGCCCCCAGCACCACCACGGCCGCCGTCATCGGCCCCAGTGCCCCGGCCGAGTCGGCGCCGAGCAGATGCAGTCCCAGGGCCGCCGTGCCCGCCATCGCGACCATCGCCCACCCGACCGAGGCGATGGCGGACAACACCACGTCTCCCCAAGGGATATGACCCGTACCGTCGCCGCCCCCGCGCACGTCCCTGGCCATCAGGACCCCCTCAATTCGCACCGAGATGCCCTGAGTTGACCTATTCGCTCATGATCCGTACGCACTCATGGACGCTTACCACTCTCCGAGTATGTTTCTCCCGAGTCAACGGCGCGTGGGCGCAGGTCTCGTCACGGTCCCGAACCGGCCCGACTTTCGTATCGGGGACTGCTCCTGGAATAGTTCCCCACGATGTTCAGCATCCCTAGACTCCCTGTGATGGGGGTAACTCGGGGGACAACTAGTGGGGCGCGGAGTGCCGGAACTCGTACTGGAATTGAATGGAAGGACCTGGACGCTCGATCCGTCCAGGCCGTACACCCTGGGGCGCGATCCGCAGGGTGACCTGTCGATCGACGACGCCAGGGTGTCGTGGCGGCATGCCACGATCAGCTGGGGGGGCCGCAGTTGGTTCATCGAGGACCACGGCTCCACCAACGGCACCTATGTGCAGGGTCAGCGGATCCACCGGATGGACATCGGGCCGGGCTCCGCCGTGTACCTGGGCAACGCCACTGACGGACCGCGGCTGAGCTTCAGCGGATCCGCCGCGGGCGCCGATGTGTACAGCGGTCAGGGTGCGGGTGCGCAGCAGGCCCCCGCCCAGCAGCCCCAGCAGGGTGGAGCCGGCTGGCCGGATCCCGCGTCGCAGCAGCCCCAGTACCAGCAGCAGGACTGGCAGCAGAAGCCGCAGGGCCGGCCGCAACAGCACGCCCAGCACCAGCAGCCTCATGTGCCGCACCAGCAGGGCATGGCACAGACACCCGGCGCAGGTGGTCCCGGCGGTGCCGCGGGGGCCCCGCCGGTCTACGGCGACCGCAGCCCGACCACGTTCCACCAGCTGGACCTCGGCCGTGTGATGCGCATCGGCCGTGCGCTGGAGAACGAACTCGTCGTCTCCGACCTCCAGGTCTCGCGCCACCACGCCGAGTTCCACGCGACCCCCGACGGCCGCTTCGAGATCCGCGATCTCGGTTCCCACAACGGCACGTACGTCAACGGTCAGCCGCTCCACAAGTCCGGCTCCGCGCTGATCGGTCCGAACGACATCGTCGGTGTCGGTCACTCGACGTTCCGTCTGGTCGGCGACCGGCTCGAGGAGTTCGTCGACACCGGTGAGGTCTCCTTCTCCGCCCGGCACCTCACGGTGACGGTCGACGGCGGGAAGCAGATCCTCAAGGACGTCTCGTTCGGCGTCCCGGAGAAGTCGCTCATCGCGGTCATCGGCCCGTCCGGTTCCGGCAAGTCCACCCTGCTCAAGGCGCTCACCGGCTACCGGCCCGCCAACCAGGGCGACGTCCTCTACGACAACCGGAACCTGTACAAGCAGTTCGCCGAGCTGCGCCAGCGCATAGGCCTGGTCCCGCAGGACGACATCCTGCACAAGGAACTCACGGTCACCAAGGCCCTCAAGTACGCGGCCAAGCTGCGCTTCCCCGCGGACACCACCGAGGCCGAGCGCCAGTCCCGGATCCATGAGGTCCTCGCCGAGCTCAAGCTCGACATCCACAAGGACAAAAAGGTCACCTCGCTCTCCGGTGGCCAGCGCAAGCGTGTCTCCGTCGCCCTCGAGCTGCTCACCAAGCCGTCGCTGATCTTCCTGGACGAGCCGACCTCAGGCCTCGACCCGGGCATGGACCGCGATGTCATGCAGCTGCTGCGCGGCCTCGCCGACGACGGCCGTACGGTCCTCGTCGTCACGCACTCGGTTGCCGAGCTGGCGATCTGCGACAAGCTGCTCGTCATGGCGCCGGGAGGTTCCGTCGCCTACTTCGGTCCGCCGGAGGAAGCACTCAACTTCTTCGGCTACACCACCTGGGCCGACGTCTTCTCCGCGTTCGAGAACTACCGCGACTACGACTGGGCGGGCCGCTGGCGTGGCTCGCAGCACTACCAGATGTACGCCGCGGACATCGACGCCGTCGCCGCACAGTCCGTACACATGCCGCCGCCGCAGCAGATGCGCCCGCCGAAGCCGCAGGGCTGGATGACGCAGCTGTGGACGCTGATCCGCCGATACGTGTCGGTGATCGCGTCCGACAAGGGCTTCATGGGTCTGATGGTGATCCTGCCCGCGGTCCTCGGCATCGTCAGCGTGGTCATCCCCGCCGACTTCGGCCTGGCCCCTCCGAAGCCGCCGTCGAAGTTCAACGGAGACGCCGGAACCATCATGCTGATCCTCGCGGTCGGCATGTGTTTCTCGGGTGCGGCCAACTCCGTACGAGAACTGATCAAGGAACGCGTCATCTACGAACGGGAACGGGCCACCGGCCTCTCCCGCTCCGCCTATCTGATGTCCAAGGTGATCGTCCTCGGCATGATCACGGCCATCCAGGGCGTCATCATCTGCGGCATCGGCTTCGCCACTCGCGACCTGCCCGAAGAGGGCCTGATCATGCCGCCGGCCGTCGAGCTCTGCGTCACGATCATCGCGCTGGGCTTCACCTCGATGATGTTCGGCCTGGTGATCTCCTCGCTCGTGAAGACCGCCGAGAAGACCATGCCGCTGCTGGTCATGTTCGCGATCGTCCAGGTCGTCTTCACCGGCATCCTCTTCCAGGTGTACGGATCGCCCGGCCTGGAGCAGTTCGCCTGGCTGATGCCGTCCCGCTGGGCCATCGCGGCCGCGGGCTCGACGCTCGACCTGGCGCACCTGATGCCGCCGTGGGACCAGAAGAACCCGACCGACCTCGACCCGTTGTGGGAGCACACGGCCGGTCAGTGGGGGATGAACGTCGCGGTGCTGCTGTTCCTCGGCATCATCTGCGGCTTCGCGGTGGCGCGCCTCCTGCGCCGCCACGAGCCGGAGGTCATGCGCAAGTAGCGCGGCGGCGCAGCGTGCACGGCAGCACGGCACGCACGGAACGCCGAAGGGCGGCACCCGGAATGGGGTGCCGCCCTTCGGCGTTATGCATGGCGTATCCGGTTGATCAGTACGCGCTGTTGACGTTGTCGATCGAGCCGTACCGGTCGGCGGCGTAGTTGGCCGCGGCGGTGATGTTGGCGACCGGGTCGTAGATGTTCGTCGAGGTACCGGAGACGTGGTACGCGTTGAAGGTCGGCTGGATGACCTGCAGCAGGCCGCAGGACGGGGTGCCGTTCTGGGCGTTGACGTCCCAGCCGTTGACCGCGTTCGGGTTACCGGTGGACTCGCGCATGATGTTGCGGTGCAGGCCGTCGTACGAGCCCGGGATGCCGTGGGCCTTCATGATGTCCAGCGCCTCGGTGATCCAGCCGTTCAGGTTGTCGGCGTAGACCGGGGTGCGGGCCGCGGAGCGGCTGGCGGCCTGGGAGGACCGCTTCGCGACATCGGCCTTGGCCTTCGCAGCGGCCTTCGCCTTCGTCTTCGCGGCGGCCTTGGCCTTCGCGGCGGCCTTAGCCTTGGCCTTCGCCTTGGCGGCGGCGGCGTGCTTCGCCTTGACGGCGTCAGCGGCCTTCACCAGCTTCTCGGCGGTGGAGTGCTGCTCGATGATGCTGGCCTGGATGGTCTTGGCCTGCGGGAGCCCGGCGATGACCACCGGTGCGGCGGAGGAGGCCTGCGGCTCGGCAGGGGTCTCGGCGTGAGCCGGGACGAGGGAGAGCGAGAGGGCGGCGCAGGCGGCGGCGGAGACTCCAGCGGCGGAGAGCTTCTGGGTCTTGCTCAGACGACGAAGACGGCTGTGGATGCTGAACGTGGACATGCAGTCGTACCTCTTCGAATTGCGGGGTCCTCACGGAGGACGAAGACGGATGCGACGGGTTCGCATCTCCGTCGGGGACGAGAGCAATTCTTAGCGGCCGCAAAACGCTGAGGCAATTATGTGACGTACGACCCCGGATAGTGGATCGCGGACCCGCTCGGACGTGGCGGTCCGGGCTCATCCCGACTGATGTGGGACTTGGGTATCCACTAGCGGGCTTCGTAAGTGACGTGGGTCCTATGTGCGGCCTCACATCGGCCGTGTAACAACCTCGCCGTCAGTTGCTTCAGCAATTCGGAGTGTCATGTTCCGGGTCGGGGAGCAGCAGGTGCACGTCCCCGAACTCGTGCCAGAGGTACCGATGGCGCAGCGCCTCCGAGTATCCGCACTGCAGCGCCGCCCGCCCCGCGACCGCCTCCAGCATCAGCAGATGAGAGGCCTCGGGCTCGTGCAGCCCGGTCAGCAGCCCGTCCACCGCACGCACGCCGCGCTGCGGCGTCACGACCAGATCCGTCCAGCCGGCGGCCGCGCGCACCACCCCGTCCGGCCCCGCCGACGACTCCAGCGCGCGTACCGCCGTCGTACCGACCGCGATGACCTTCCCACCGCCCGCCCGCGCCGCATTGACCAGCCAGGCCGTCGCGCGCGGCACGGCGAAGCGCTCCGGGTACGGCGGCTCGTGCGCCTCCGCCGACGCCACTCCTGTGTGCAGCGTCAGCGGCGCGAACTGCACGCCGCGGCTCACCAGCGCGGCCACCAGCCCCGTGGTGAACGGCCGAGCCGCGCTCGGCATCTCCGCCGATCCGCTCCCGTCGGGGGAGTCCACGGCGAAGACCGTCTGATACGCGGACAGCGGCTGGTCCCGCTCCGTATAGCCGTAACGGATCGGCCGCCCGTACCGCCGCAGCAGCCCCGGCACGTCCACCGGCACCCGCGCCCACCACAGCCTGGCCCCCACCGTCGCACCCAGCGGCCCCGCGCCGCTCAGCGGCTCCTCCAGCACCAGCTGTGAGCCGCCCGGCAGACGGACGACGGCCCCGGCCGGCCCACCGCGGCGCGGCACCGTCGTTCCCGTCCCGTCCGGGCGGCGCAGCTCCACCGCCCACCGTCCGTCCTCGCCCCGTGTCGAGAAGTGCACGACGACGCGCGCACCGCCCACCCGGCCGTTCACCGCGGCGGGCAACGTCGGTGACGTGTTGACCACGAGTACGTCCCCGGCCCGCAGCTGCGCCGGCAGCTCCCGGAACGCATGGTGCGAGACCTCCTGCCCCCGCGACACCAGCAGCCGTACGTCATCACGTCCCGCACCCCGCTGCTCCGCCGGCCCGCGCCGAGAGCTCCGCGGGCACCCGCAACGCCTCCAGTGCGGTCACAGTCCCCTCCCCGACAACGCCGACCCGGCCCGCTCCGGATCGTCCGGCCCCGACTCCGCCGGCCACGGCGCCGCGTACCGCCCGCTCGCCGGCCGCCGATCCAGCAGGCGCAGGAACGTGGGCACCACACTCTCGGGAAGCGGTCGCGGATCGTCGTCGTCCGGTACCGCCGCCGCATAGAGACCGGTCTGCATGTCTCCCGGATCGACCGCCCACACCCGAAGCCCCGGCTCCTCCACCCCCAGCACCGCGGCCAGCTGGTCGAGTGCCGCCTTCGACGCCCCGTAACCGCCCCAGGTCTCGTACGGCTCCGCCGCCGCATCCGAACTCACCACCACGACCGCGCCCGCCGCCGAGGCCCGCAGCAGTGGCAACGCCCCCTGCACCAGACCGAGCGCCGCGACCAGATTGGTCTCCAGCGCCTGCCGCAGCCCGTCAAGCGGCAGCGCGTCGAGCCGTACGAGCGGCTCGGCGCCCAGCGCACTCGCATTGCTCACCAGCAGATCGAGTCCGCCGAGCTCCCCGGCGGCGGCCACCAGCTCCCCGCGGTGCCCGGCGTCCGTGACATCCCCGGGCACCGCGACCACTCGCCTCCCGTACCCCGCCAGCTCCTTCGCCGTCCCCTCCAGCACCCCGGCGGTCCTGGCGTCCAGCACCAGATCCCAGCCCCGCTGTGCGAGCGCCGCGGCCAGCGCACGGCCCAGCCCCTTCGAAGCACCCGTGATCATCGCGACAGGCATGACAACCGTCCCCTTATTGCGTCGGCAAGGGCCGATGAACCCTCGGCACAGCCAACGTAGGAATGCCTCCACGCGCCGCGCCTCGGCCGTGAGCCGCACCCCGCAAGGAACTTCGACCTAGGTCCAGCGCCCTGAGCAGCCGCCGTCCACAGGCCGATACGGCGCGGCCACCCCGCCGGTACGGTGAGGGCCATGAGTCACAGCCCACCGTCGGGCCTCGCAGCGGTCAGTGCGGCGCTGCTCGCCATGAGCCGGCACCTCGAAATGCGTGACGTCCTGAAGACGATCGTCGCCTCGGCCCGCGATCTGCTGGACGCCGAGTACGCGGCCCTGGGTGTCCCCGACGACCACGGCGGCTTCGCCCAGTTCGTCGTCGACGGCGTCAGCGACGAGCAGTGGAAGGCCATCGGCCCGCTGCCCCGGCAGCACGGCATCCTCGCCGCGATGCTCCACGAGGCGAAGCCCCAGCGCCTCGCCGACGTCCGCAAGGACCCCCGCTTCGAGGGCTGGCCCGACGCCCACCCCGACATGTCCGATTTCCTCGGCCTGCCGATCAGGGACGGCGACGAAATCATCGGCGCGCTCTTCCTCGCCAACAAGCGGTGCCCCAAGCCACAGGGCGGCTGCGGCTTCACCGCACAGGACGAGGAGCTGCTGTCGATCCTCGCCCAGCACGCGGCGATCGCCCTCACCAACGCCCGGCTGTACGAGCGCAGCCGTGAGCTCACCATCGTCGAGGAACGGTCCCGGCTCGCCCATGAGCTGCACGACGCGGTCAGCCAGAAGCTGTTCTCCCTGCGGCTGACGGCCCAGGCCGCCGCAGCCCTGGTCGACCGCGACCCGGCCCGCGCCAAGGGCGAGCTCCAGCAGGTCGCCGCGCTGGCCGCCGAGGCGGCGGACGAACTGCGCGCCGCCGTCGTCGAACTGCGCCCCGCCGCGCTCGACGAGGACGGCCTCGTCGCGACGCTCCGTACCCAGATCCAGGTCCTGGACCGCGCCCACACCGCCCGGGTCACCTTCGAGAGCCTCGGCGTGCGGGCCATGCCCGCCGCCCAGGAGGAGGCGCTGCTCAGGGTCTCCCAGGAAGCCCTGCACAATGCGCTGCGCCACTCGGGCGCCGACCAGGTCGACGTCACGCTGGCCCGGCGCGGCTCCGGCACGGTACTGCGGATCACCGACGACGGCAGCGGATTCGAACCCACGGCAACCAGGCAGGCCGGCCGCCATCTGGGTCTGGTGTCGATGCGGGACCGCGCGAGCGGTGTCGGTGGAACGCTCACCGTTGAATCGGCGCCCGGCAAGGGCACCACGATCGAGATGGAGGTACCCGGTGGCTGACAAGATCATCAGGGTGCTGCTGGTCGACGACCATCAGGTGGTCCGCCGCGGTCTGCGTACGTTCTTGGAGATCCAGGACGACATAGAGGTCGTCGGCGAGGCGGCCGACGGCGCGGAGGGCGTGGCCAGAAGCGAGGAGCTGCACCCCGACGTGGTCCTGATGGACATCAAGATGCCGGGCACGGACGGCATCGAGGCGCTCCGCAAGCTCCGGCAGCTGGAGAACCCGGCCAAGGTGCTGATCGTCACCAGCTTCACCGAGCAGCGCACGGTGGTCCCTGCCCTGCGCGCGGGTGCCTCCGGTTACGTATACAAGGACGTCGACCCGGACGCACTGGCCGGCGCCATCCGCTCGGTGTACGCGGGCCATGTCCTGCTCCAGCCGGAGGTCGCCGGAGCCCTGCTCGCCCAGGAGGACGCCGGCGGCGGTACGGGCCGGGGGAGCACCCTCACCGAACGGGAGCAGGAAGTCCTGGGCCTGATCGCCGACGGCCGTTCCAACCGTGAGATCGCCAGGGCGCTGGTCCTCTCCGAGAAGACCGTCAAGACGCACGTCTCGAACATTCTGATGAAGCTGGATCTGTCGGACCGGACCCAGGCCGCCCTCTGGGCCGTCCGGCATGGGGTGGCGGGCTGATCAGGACTGAAGCGGACCGGTTCCCTCCGGGCTGAGATTCATACTGTCGGGTGTATGTCACCCATACGGCGCATCCTGTTCGGCCCGGGAGCGTTCTCCATGGCGTGCTGCGGCGGCTGGCCGCAGCGACGCTAGGAGGATCCTGAAGTGAAGAACCTGAAGAAGGCCGCTGCTGTCACCGTGATCGCCGGTGGCATCATCGCCGCAGGCGCGGGCGCGGCCTCCGCCACCGGCCACGGCGCGGGCGCCCACGGCGCAGCGACCCACTCCCCGGGCGTGGTCAGCGGCAACGTCATCCAGGTCCCGGTCCATGTCCCGGTGAACGTGGTCGGCAACACGGTCAACGTGATCGGCCTGCTCAACCCGGCCTTCGGCAACTTCGGTCTGAACGGCTGACCAGCACAAGCCAGTTGATGCCGGACGGTGCCCACCGAGGGCACGTCCGGCATCAACCATGCGGCGCCGCATCCCAAGTGGCGGTCCATCAACCTGAACCATCAATCAGTTCCGGCGGTCGAGGACAACAGCGGCCACCGGACGGCCCGGTGCTCCACCCCGTCGGCTACCCCCGCTCCCGGCTCTCCACATAAGCGTTGTACGCGGCCACCTGAGCCCGCCGGGCCACTCGCTCCACCGGCCGCAGCGCATCCGCCCGCGCGGCGATCTCCGACGCGCTCACCGCCCCGCCGTGCCCGTTCTCGTACGCCACGGAGATCAGCAGCCCCACCCGCTGAGCCAGCTCCAGCACGCGTACCGCCCGTGGCGGATACCCGGGAGCGAGCACCTCCCGCCCCCGCTCCGCCCGCGCCCGGTACGCGTCCACCGCTGCCTCCGCCACCGGCCCCGAGCCGGCCACGTCCAGCCGCGACAACACCGCCGTCGCATCCCGCAAGGCCTCGGCGAGCTCGCGCTCCGCCTCGCTCAGCGACGGCACATCGGCCGGCGGCGCCTCCCGTACCGGCAGACAGCGCCACACCACCTCGACATGCAGATCCCCGGCCGGCCCCACCTCCCGGACCTCCGGCACCAGCCCGTACGGCACCCCGGATGCGATCACCGCCTCCTCCGACTCCAACGCCCGCGCGTTGAATTCCGGCGGACCGCTGAGCCCCAGTGGATGCCCCGGCACCGGCAGCGCGACCCGGAAGCCTGTCGCCCCCAGCCCCCGCAGCCGCCCCAGCGCGAGCGTGAGCCCGACCGGCCCCGCCTCACCGGGCAATCCCTCGACGCGGTGCACCGCGTCCTCTCCGACAATCGCGAGCGCCGCATCGTCCGGCGACACAAGTCCGGCCAGAAGCGCGTTGCCCCATGCGGCCAGCAGCCCTGAGCGTGGTTCCGAAAGCATGGGAACAGCCTAGGGAACCGGACCTAAGAGCTGGAGCACTCCTGGGGTGGCGTAGGTTTTCCCTGGGAGCTGTGCCCACAGGCACGCGACGATCTCGAGACTGTATGGGGAGACAACGCGCTCATGAGCGATGTACTGGAGCTGGTGGACGTATCCGTGGTCCGCGACGGACGCGCTCTGGTGGACGACGTCTCCTGGTCGGTCAAGGAGGGGGAGCGCTGGGTCATCCTCGGCCCGAACGGCGCCGGCAAGACCACTCTCCTCAACATCGCGTCCAGCTACCTCTTCCCGACCAAGGGCACCGCCAAGATCCTCGGCGAACAGCTCGGCGGCGTCGGCACCGACGTCTTCGATCTGCGCCCCCGGATCGGCATCGCGGGTGTCGCCATGGCCGAGAAGCTTCCCAAGCGCCAGACGGTCCTGCAGACGGTACTCACCGCCGCGTACGGCATGACCGCCACCTGGCACGAGAACTACGACGCCGTCGACGAGGACCGCGCCCGCGCCTTCCTCGACCGGCTCGGCATGACCGAGTACCTCGACCGGAAGTTCGGCACCCTCTCCGAGGGCGAGCGCAAGCGCACGCTGATCGCTCGCGCCATGATGACCGACCCCGAGCTGCTCCTCCTCGACGAACCCGCCGCCGGTCTCGACCTCGGTGGCCGCGAGGACCTGGTCCGCCGCCTCGGCAGGCTCGCCCGTGACCCGCTCGCCCCCTCCATGATCATGGTCACCCACCATGTCGAGGAGATCGCCCCGGGCTTCACCCACGTCCTCATGATCCGTCAGGGCAAGGTCCTTGCCGCGGGCCCCATGGAGACCGAGCTCACCTCCCGCAACCTCTCCCTCTGCTTCGGTCTGCCGCTCATCGTCGAGCACGCCGGCGAGCGATACACCGCGCACGGCCTTCCGCTGTCCTGAATGTCCTGATCGCAACCCTGTCGGCGAAGGGACCCGCGGTCCTACCATGACCACGTGGACATCGACGCGTGGGTGTGGTGGCTGATCGGCGCGGTCGGACTGGGCATTCCGCTCGTGCTGACCGCGATGCCCGAGTTCGGGATGTTCGCTGTCGGAGCGGTCGCCGCGGCAGTCGTCGCGGCGCTCGGCGGCGGCATCGTGGCCCAGGTCCTGGTCTTCGTCGTGGTCTCCGTCGCGCTCATCGCGGTGGTCCGCCCGATCGCCGCCAGACACCGCGCGGACCGGCCCCGACTCGCCACCGGCATCGACGCGCTGAAGGGCCGTCAGGCCGTCGTCCTGGAGCGGGTCGACGGCAACGGCGGCCGCATCAAGCTGGCCGGCGAGATCTGGTCCGCCCGCGCGTACGACGGAGAGCAGAGCTTCGAACCCGGCCGGCACGTGGATGTCGTGGACATCGACGGGGCCACCGCCGTCGTCATGTGACCGAACCGCACACACGGCGGACCGCGGTCTGCCAGACTCGATGTCGATCATCATGAGATCCGGACCTCATGAGATCCGACCCCGATCATCGCGATCCGTCGGCAACCGAAGGGCACGAGGAACACGATGCAACCGATCATCATCGTCCTGATCATTCTGGTGGTGCTCGTCTTCATCGCCCTGATCAAGACGATCCAGGTCATCCCGCAGGCCAGCGCAGCCATCGTGGAGCGCTTCGGCCGCTACACCCGTACGCTCAACGCCGGCCTGAACATCGTCGTTCCATTCATCGACACCATCCGCAACCGGATCGACCTCCGTGAACAGGTCGTCCCGTTCCCGCCCCAGCCGGTGATCACCCAGGACAACCTGGTCGTCAACATCGACACCGTCATCTACTACCAGGTGACGGACGCGCGCGCCGCGACGTACGAAGTCGCCAGCTACATCCAGGCCATCGAGCAGCTCACCGTCACCACCCTCCGCAACATCATCGGCGGCATGGACCTGGAGCGGACCCTGACCTCCCGCGAGGAGATCAACGCCGCGCTCCGCGGAGTCCTCGACGAAGCCACCGGCAAGTGGGGCATCCGCGTCAACCGTGTCGAGCTCAAGGCGATCGAGCCGCCCACCTCCATCCAGGACTCGATGGAGAAGCAGATGCGCGCCGACCGGGACAAGCGCGCAGCGATCCTCCAGGCGGAAGGAACGCGGCAGTCCGCGATCCTCACCGCGGAGGGCGAGAAGCAGTCCGCGATCCTGCGTGCCGAAGGTGAGGCCAAGGCCGCGGCCCTGCGCGCCGAGGGCGAGGCCCAGGCCATCCGTACGGTCTTCGAGTCCATCCACGCCGGCGACCCGGACCAGAAGCTCCTCTCGTACCAGTACCTCCAGATGCTCCCGAAGATCGCCGAAGGCGACGCCAACAAGCTCTGGATCGTGCCGAGCGAGATCGGCGACGCCCTCAAGGGCCTCAGCGGCGCCTTCGGCAACCTCGGCACCGGTGTCCCGGGCTTCAACACCGGCAAGGAGCGCCGCGAGGAACCCCCGGTCGACTGACACGCACACCCCGGACCTGATCAGTGCACCCCGCACCGATCAGGCCGGCAGGCGCCGGACGCCATCCTGCAACCCCGCATCGGAGAAGGTGCGTCCACAGACACACGGAAGCCCGCCTTCTTACGCACGAAGACGGGCTTCCGGTACGGCGTTGTACGTACGTCTCCTACGCCGCAGTCCGGTCCAGCCACTCCGGCAGCGCCGACCGCTCACCGGCTCCCATCGCCAGCAGCATCGCCTCCGCAGGCGACGGGACGAACGGCTCCCGCAGCAACGGCATCCCCGCCTGCTCCGGCGTCCGGGCCGCCTTG
Organism: Streptomyces sp. NBC_01717; assembly: GCF_036248255.1. Lineage (NCBI taxonomy): Bacteria > Bacillati > Actinomycetota > Actinomycetes > Kitasatosporales > Streptomycetaceae > Streptomyces > Streptomyces sp. NBC_01717. The sequence continues at coordinate 7,129,698 of NZ_CP109178.1, forward strand.
CGGTGGTTGTCCTCCGCGCAGGACGCCACCGTGTTGAGCCAGGTGTCCTGACCGCCCTGGGCCCGCGGCACCACGTGGTCGACGGTCGTCGCCCGCCGCCCGCAGTACGCGCACCGGTGCTGGTCCCGTATCAGCACACCTCTTCTGGACCACGGCGCCTGTCTTCGGAACGGCACCCGTACGTACCGGCAGAGCCTGATCACGCGGGGCACCGGAATGTCCACGGCGGCGCCACGCATACGGAGATCGGGGTGCGACTGCTCGACGACAGCCTTGTCCTGCAGGATCAGCACCACCGCACGGTTCAGCGTCACTGTCGACAGCGGCTCGAAGCTCGCGTTGAGAACCAGCGTGTCCCGCATTTCGCCCACCTCCCGTGTGCCGCCCGCCCCCCGGCAGGCCCGGATCAACTCTGGCTGGGCAGGCCGTGATGGACAACGCAATAAAAAATGCCCTGCCCTGATCTCTCCAAGACCAGGGCAGGGCAAACAGCAGGGGAACTCTAAGCTCACCGAGTACTAGGCGGGACCGGGGTACTCACCGATCAGCTGAGCACGTCCCAGCGTGTGGAACCGCAGATTGAAGCCGACGACCGCCGGCGACACATCGCTGTCGGCCCCCAGCTTCCCGGTGTCCACCGCGTACACGGTGAAGACGTAGCGGTGGTTCTCCCCGGGCGGCGGCGCGGCACCGCCGAACTCCTTCGACCCGTAGTCGTTACGGACCTGAACGGCGCCCTCGGGCAGCCCGTCGAACTTCCCGCTGCCCGCACCGGCCGGCAGCTCCGTGACAGACGCCGGGATGTCGAAGACGACCCAGTGCCAGAACCCGCTGCCCGTCGGGGCATCTGGATCGAAGCAGGTCACGGCAAAACTCTTGGTCTCCGCCGGGAACCCTTCCCACCGCAGCTGCGGCGAGGTGTTCCCGGCCGCGAACACCTGGGCGTCGGCCAGCACGGCCCCAGGGGCGAGGTCCTCGCTCACCACCGTGAACGACGGCACCTCGGGATGGAAGTCATGCGGAAGCGGCGGCCTCTTCGGCTCGGTCACGTCAACACCTCTCCTGATCGGCTCCGGTAACTCGCCACCGACCCTAGAGCCAGTTGCGCTGACCGCCGACCTGGGCCAGCCACTGATTGAGGTATGCCGCCCAGTCGGTCCCCTGGAAGTCGTGCAGGCCGACCTTGAACGCCCGGTACGAGTCGCTGCCCTCACTGAAGAGCCCCGGCTTCTTGTCCATCTCCAGGACGACATCCATCTCGCGGTCGTCCGCGACGAACGTCAGCTCGACCTGGTTCAGTCCCCGGTACTGCTGCGGCGGGACGAACTCGATCTCCTGGTAGAACGGCAGCCGCTGACGCGTACCGCGAACGTGACCGCGCTCCATGTCCGCGCTGCGGAAGCCGAAGCCCAGCTGCCCGAACGCGTCCAGGATCGCCTGCTGCGCCGGCAGCGGGTGCACATTGATCGGGTCGAGGTCGCCCGAGTCCAGCGCCCGAGCGATCTCCAGCTCGGTCGTCACACCGATGTTCATGCCGTGCAGGTGCTGACCGGCGAACATCGTGATCGGCGTCTCCCACGGAATCTCGAGCCCGAACGGCACGACGTGCACCGCACCGGCCTGCACCTCGAACGCACCACCGAGCCGCAGCTTGGCGAACTCGATGTCCTGCTTCGTCTCCTGGTCAGTGCCCTCGACCTCGACGCGCGCCTGCAGACCGACCGACAGTCCCTCGATCTGCTGCGCCACGGAACCGCCCTGGATCCGCACCTCGCCCTGGACGACCCCGCCCGGTACGACGTTGAGCTCGGTCAGCTCCGTCTCCACCGAAGCGCCACCGGCACCCATGCTCGCGAGCAGCCGCTTGAAGCCCATGTTTACTCCTCCTTGGTCCTGACCCGTACATACGCGCCACGACCGTAGTCGGTTCCCGGTAACCTCGATCGCCATGATCGAGGGCTTGGACCGTACGCCGCTGACACGCGATTTCTTCGACCGCCCTGTTCTGGACGTGGCACCCGACCTGCTGGGCCGGACGCTGGTACGGGACACCGCCGACGGCCCCATCGAACTCCGCCTCACCGAGGTGGAGGCGTACGCGGGCGAGATCGACCCCGGCTCCCACGCCTTCCGCGGCCGCACCGGCCGCAACAGCGTGATGTACGGACCGCCCGGCCATGCGTACGTCTACTTCACCTACGGCATGTGGCACTGCCTCAACCTGGTGTGCGGTCCCGAGGGCTTGGCGAGCGGCGTACTGCTCCGGGCCGGTGAGATCCGCGTGGGCGCCGAGCTCAGCCGCAAACGTCGATTCTCGGCCCGCAATGACAGAGAACTGGCCAAAGGTCCAGCCCGCTTGGCCACGGCCCTGGACATCGACAAAGCCCTGAACGGCACCGACGCCATCGCCCACCCGGGTGCTTCGTTGTCCGTACTCAACGGCACCCCGCCACCCCCCGACCAGGTACGCAACGGGCCTCGCACCGGCGTGGGAGGCGACGGTGCCTTGCATCCCTGGCGCTTCTGGATCGACGGCGATCCGACCGTGAGCCCCTATCGACCCCATGCGCCACGCCGCCGCGCAACTTGACTCGACCCTGCCGGCCGCCTAACGTAGTCCGAGCCGCTTGAACGGGTACTGCTGTCGGCACGGTCCATCGGACCGAGCCTGAGCACTCGGAAGCGGCCAACCACTACCTTCGATTCACCCTGACGGGTGCGATTTCGGCATGCCGAAATTCGAACCCATCGACTCGATTATGAGCCGCCAAGGAAATCGACTAATGTGGTGAACACGCCGAAA